>JAESTR010000119.1 GCA_016763495.1 Kordiimonadaceae bacterium | reverse complement strand
TGCAATATGCCTTTTGGGGTACCTGTTGTGCCAGAACTGTAAATAACATTCAGCGGCGTAGCATCCGTAATTTCTACAACTGTTTGTCAGCAGGGTAGGCTCGTTTAAAAGCTTCAAACTGATCAGGCTCACTACCACTGTCACCACCGCCGCCGACGATGGGGGGGATTTTAAAGTCTGTTACGTCAAAAGCATCAAGCCTGCGCAACTGGTCAACAGTGGCTATGGCAGTTTCAACAGCAGCATCCTGAAACATAGCGTTTAGAGCTTCATCAGATACAGATAAGTTGATAGGAACGCTAGCCGCGCCCGATTTCATAATACCTATAAAAGCTTCTACCATTTGGCGGCCATTTTTCATGATAAGCCCTACCATGGAACCGGGACCAATGCCGTTGGCAAGTAAGCCATTCGCGATGCGATTTGAAGCTTCATCGAGTTCGCGCCAGGTTAGGTGCTCATCTTGTGAAATGACGGCGATTTTTCCTGCTTTCCATTTTCCGTGTAAAGCAATAATTTCAGGCAGTAGGGGGGCTGAAGCATCAAAAAGTGTCACGTAATGGTCCTGTCTTAGTCACATTGTTCACTGTACTGCTGAGTGCTCTTACGTAGGTCGCAGGCATGTAAAACACTTAGCGCTAAAGTGACTGTTGTTGTTCTGGCGTAGGTGGGCGGCTAAAAAATAAGTCGCGGCGCACAAACCATTTGTTAAAGTGAAGGGGCTGGCTGACCATAGCCAGCCCCAGTAGCTAGTTAGGTCTTAGAAGTTGACTTTAAAAGTCGCTGTAACCGTTAGAGGTGGACCAAAGAAACTTGTTACGTTGTTTTCAAGCCCCAGAGTCGGGAAGTTATAGCCGGCTGTTTTAAAACGAGTATCGAACAGGTTTTTGCCGTGAAGGCCAAATGACCAAGCGTTGTTATCTGCTATGTATACGATATTGGCATTAGCAAGTTCATATGGCTCTTGATCAATCTGCGGTACTGGCGTTTCGAACTGTACAATAGAGCTCTTATGCGAGACGCTACCGTTGAAGGTAAGTGTACCATTTGGCATGTCCATCACATAGGTTAGCCCTACATACGCCATGAATTTTGGTGTGTTTTGCACTTCCCGTTGGTCAGATACATCAACGCCATTCAAAATCCACTCTTTGATTTCTGCATCAAGAATATTGAAGGTTGTTTGGAAGGTAAGAGCTTCTGTTAGAAGGAATTCGCCTTCAAACTCAATGCCCTTTATTACTGATTGACCCGCATTTGTTACGACACCCACAAAACCGACATTGATGCCGTCACCGTCTGTATCAACCGCAACAGAGCTAGGTACTTGAAGGTCTTTATAATTACTGTAGAACACCGCAATATTTGTGCGTGCGCGTCCATCAAAAAACGTTGTTTTCAAGCCCGCTTCATAACTATCAAGCGTTTCAGGGTCAAACCCTTCAGAGGCTTCAGGTGTTACAAAGTTTGCACCGCGCGGGTCGAAGCTACCGGCTTTAAAGCCGCGGCTGAACCCGGCATATACTTTCGTGTCGTCATTAATTGCATAGTCAATGGCGATACGCGGTGAGAAATCATTGAATGTACGTGAGTTTTCATAGTCGCTTGATACAGCGATTTGTATTGCATCTGCTGTACCAAAGAAGGGTGATGTTTGGCCAATGTAGCTTGCACGGAAAATATCAGCTGAGCGTTTGTCGCTGGTATACCGGCCACCAAGTGAAATTGAGAACTTCTCATTTACTTCGTAGGTAGCATCGGCAAAAACAGACCATGCTTTTGTATCAACGACACCGCCCGTGAAAGCAGTAAGAGGTCCGCCAAAAGCGGCGCGTCCAAGGGTGCCGAGAACAACATCAAAGTCGTTCGCTGCAAATGCGTCAAGATAATAAAAACCCAGAAGGCCTTTCAGAGGGCCAGTATCAAACTGCAGTTGAAATTCTTGACTGAACTGATTGTTGGTATACACAGCTTCTGCATCCAGATCATCAATAGGCAGTCCATCAAAATCAATAACGCCAATGGTCTCATCTTCACGGTATGCCGTTACAGATTTTAAAATAATGGTGTCGTTAACTTCCCATTCGATGGAACCTGAGAAGCCTTTACCTATCACCTGATTGCGACCGTCAGCAAAAGCTGTTGATGGATGTTCAGTTGCACCTGCTTCCGTGTCATAGACATCATCAAGTACCGCATTGCCACTAAAGGCCGCTGGGTTTTCCCTGTGCCCGGAAATTGAATTTGAAGTGTCTTTGGTATAGTCGGCTGCTAAGCGAATAAAGACAGTGTCACTTGGCATGAGTTCCATGCTTACACGGCCAGCAAGGATTTCTTTATTATAATGCTCGGCACCGGTTGTGAGGTTTTCACCAAAACCACCGCGATTAAGGGACGCGAACGTACCGCCGATGCGTACTTTTTCACTTAGCGGTGCGGACACCTTCGCCACAGCATCTATTTGATTGTATGTGCCGTATGAAAGCTTCAATGACCCTCCGGCTTCGTCGGAAAGGCGTTTTGTAACATATTTGATCGCACCACCAACAGCATTGCGACCGTATAGTGTGCCTTGAGGGCCGCGTAAAATTTCAATGCGCTCTACATCATAAATGTCAACTAGTGCACCTTGTGGCCGTGCAAGATATACGTCATCAATATAGATCGCCACGCCTTGTTCAAAGCCTGCGAGAGGGTCTTGTTGGCCTACGCCGCGGATGAAAGCTGTAAGGGTAGAGCTTGTAGCACGGGTTGGCTCTAGCGTTACACTAGGGGCAATTTGCGCGATCTCTGTAATGTCGGCTGCACCGCGAAGGAACAGGGTTTCAGCAGAGAAAGCAGTGACGGCAATAGGCACGTCCTGCAATGATTCACTGCGGCGGCGGGCTGTCACTAGAATTTCTTCTAATTGCATAAGGTCTTCATCTGCTGCAACAGCTGCATCTGTGTATGTAACAGTTGCGAGACTACTGGTGGCAAGCAGAGCGGCGAGTAAAGTACGAGAGTGT
>JAESTR010000212.1 GCA_016763495.1 Kordiimonadaceae bacterium | reverse complement strand
TGCTCCTATCAGCCTCCCTGAGCCTTTAAAATCTGCAGTATAGGCTCAGCGGAGGATTAGCAGCGCTCATACCGAACAGGGTTTTCACCTTAATGTACTATCCTACCCCTATTGAAAGAGTCTGCCAAAAGCGGAGCCTGAAGGCGTTTGCAGGAGAATTTGAAGTTCAGTCTTTTTTCGTTCTAACAATGTCTTTGTGGACATGATTTAAATATAGTTTTTTTAAGATTTTTGAGTCGACCCGTTTATCGTTCATGCCCTTAATAAAAGTTGCTTCACTGCTTGTACTCCGGTGATCATATGACCTAAGAAATTCAACGCTGTCTCCTATTGGCGAGAAAGAAACCAATAGCGATTTATGCATGAACGGTCGCTAATTGACCCCAAGCGGAAACCCACCTGTGGATATGTACATCGGAAACGTCCCGCGATAGTCTTCCTCACGAGAAGACGGAAATAGAACAGCGTTTGGCGGCATGCCTGTAGTGACAGGAATGTGGAGCGGAGGACGAATTGCCTACCTTTCAGCAAATCGATGAGATGCTAAGCAGCGCGCTTAGCGATAAGGCCTATGCGGATGATGTCAATCGTGCAAGGGCAATTTTCTGCGCTGTGGCTCAATCAATTGACACCGAATTGAATGAGAGGCAACGAGAGGCTCTTGCCGTTTCTTTGAGGTTGCTGAATGGTGAAGTTGCAGAGGGGGAGCGATCAGATTGTCTGGTCGAACTCTGGCGAGAGGATGGTCTAATCCAATCAAAGGCTCCAAAACCCAAGGCCTTTGGCATTAGTCGATTGGTCTTGGGGTCCTTGATCGATACTGAAGGTCTATCGCAGGAAAGTGGGGAATATCTCGTTTGGTTCTCAGAAATAGCCTAGGTGTCACCCTGTGACCTCGATACGGTTCTGCAAAAATACATCTCCGACTATGCCGCATCGGATCAGCGCATCTAAAATGAGCGGATAAATACCCCTTAGGGTCCAATAATCTGATGCAATGGTACTCCCGCTCTTGGCGAGAGAGCGACCAGATTATTGATCGCTCTTCCTGTCTGCTTTTAGATCTCAATTTGCTCAGCAATTGCCAAAGCATCATCCACCTCAATACCGAGATATCGAACGGTGCTCTCCAATTTGGAATGGCCGAGGAGCAATTGAACGGCTCTCAGATTTTTGGTCTGCCTGTAAATGAGGGTTGCTTTAGTGCGCCGGAGCGAATGGGTGCCGTAACATGCAGGGTCAAGGTCAATACCCTTGACCCATGATTTGAGCGTACGAGCATATTGCCGGGTCGACAAATGATGAGATCGCTTCACCCGGCTCGGAAAAAGATAGTCCCCTCGTGTCAAGTTGGCTTTGGCTATCCATGCCGTCACAGAGTCTCGTGTTTGTTTGGTGATTTCAAATCGCACAGGCCGCCCCGTTTTGTGTTGAAGAACCAAAGCCCGATGTTTTATGCCTGTGCCTTCCGTGATGTCCTGCATGGTGAGCGCCACGAGATCGCAGGCCCTCAGTTTACTGTCGATCGCCAAATTGAACAATGCCAGGTCTCGAACACACTGCCCCAACTGTAATCGTATACGGATAGCCCAAATCTCTTTCAATTTGAGTGGCGGTTTCTGACCGATAAGTTGTCCTTTATTCCAAGGAATTTGGGTGCTGTTCTTTTGGAAAAATAGTTTCATAGTCTGCCTCCTTTATTTAAGGGAAGCGGACATTGTACTCTTAGTGAAACCGGTCGTTGATTGACCCATTGCGGATTAACGGTCCCTTTTGGTTAGCGTCAGATTGCCAATGCACAGTCAGCGGCCTTGAACAACAATTCCTCTTGTTGGCGTAACGGTGCCCGGAATTGACATTTCCGCGTAAAGTGCAAAAGTGTCTGACTTAGTCGCGCAATTCCGTGGCGATAGAAACTTGAATAAAGGGCGTTATCTCAGATGACAGTCGACCTTGCAGATCTTGTAGATAATCCCCGTGAGACGGTTGATATTGAGTTAAAGAGCTGGCTCGATTTAAGCGATGGGCCGAACAAAGCCAACATCGCGCGCCATATTGCTGCTTTGTGCAATCATGGCGGCGGGTATCTGATCTTTGGTTTTCAGGATGACTTTTCAGTTGCGCTCGACCGTCCTGCATCACTGGGCTTGTATAATCACGATACGTTTAACGCGATCGTTAAGCGCTACCTGCTTCCGGTGTTTGAATGTCACGTGTTGAAGGTAGCGAGTAGCACGGGACTGGTGTATCCGGTTATCCACGTCCCTGGTCATGAAGCCTTGCCTATCTGCACGGTACGAGACGGGCCGCAAGATGACAAAGGTAGGCCACAGGGAGTCCGTTCTGGGACTTATTATATGCGTGCCCCTGGGCCGGAAAGTGCACCAATTACTTCTCCGCTGGAGTGGGCTCCACTCATTCGCCGCTGCACGCTTCATGACCGGGAAAGCCTGCTGCGGGAGGTGTCGCATGTCCTTCAGGACAAACAGGCAAGTGTCCCGATTGTTGAGGAACGGCTGATCGCCTGGGACAAGGCAAACGAGCAGCGGTTCAAAGTGTTGCTTAAATCAGAACAAGAGTTTAGCTGGCCCGTACCTTTTGCCAGCAATAATTACCGGCTCAGCTATCTCATACGACATGAAGATCCGGGCATTCCGATCAATCGACTCCGAACGGTTCTCGAGGAAATTAATAATGAGGTTCGTGATACGGTCTGGACAGGGTGGAGCATGTTCTACCCGTTTACACGACAGGAAATTGCGGCAACAGTGTACCCGGAGAACACAGACGGAAGTGGGAGTGATTTACTTGAAACAAACCTGATTAGCAACGAACAGCATGAAACCAGCATGCCGGATTATTGGCGCGTTGCACCGGATGGCCGTGCAGCATTGGTTCGTGGTTATCGGGAAGATGTAAGACTGGAAGAACCAGGCGCATGGCTTTCTCCCGAAACGGTATTAATGTCACTGCCGGATGAATACTCCCCACTTCTGCCATTTGAATATTCCCCAGTTTAGAGCTTTTGAAAGCCATGATTGAGGGGATGCATCCCCTC
>JAESTR010000118.1 GCA_016763495.1 Kordiimonadaceae bacterium | reverse complement strand
TGTTATAGTTGATTACTTAAAGGATTGAGAAGCCAGTTGCTGCCCAGTCTTTATCAAATCCCGCAAGGCCATTGGTTGTTAGCGGATGATTGAATAGCTTTTTCATCACATCCCACGGGAATGTTGCTACATCCGCGCCAATTAGCGCGCTATCAAGCACATGTGTGGGGTGGCGCACAGAGGCCACCAATATTTCTGTACCAAAATCATAATTGTCATAAATGGTGCGGATATCTGAGATAAGCTCCATACCATCAAAACCAACATCATCATGACGGCCTACAAATGGTGAGATGAAGCTTGCACCGGCTTTAGCAGCTAGTAGCGCCTGATTCGCTGAGAAACAAAGCGTTACATTCACCATAATGCCCTCAGCGCGCAAGGACTTACATGTTTTCAGGCCGTCCAGCGTAAGCGGTACTTTTACTGTAATGTTATCAGCGATTTTGGCGCACTTAAGGCCTTCTTTCAGCATGGTCTCATGGTCAGGGGACACTGTTTCTGCAGACACAGGGCCATCAACTTCTGCAGCGATTTCAGCAATCACTTCAAAAAATTCACGGCCAGCCTTCTTAATGAGCGAGGGGTTGGTGGTAACGCCGTCTAGTAAGCCTGTGGCATTTGCTTCGCGAATCTCATCAATATTAGCTGTGTCTAGGAAGAACTTCATTTTACTGCTCCGTAAACCCGGGCGCCTTTCGCCGTGGGTGTGATCATATATGCTGGCGGAAGCCATTGCTTTTACCTGCCTCTAATACAGTACGGCAGGCGACAAGGTGAACCGCATTAAGGTTCTTGTTTATTAAAGATTGCCACCGTTTGCAATTCCTATAGACAATAGTGAGGATTAGAGATGCATTTTTATGCGCGTCTATTGTTTGTGGGGCACTAATGAACCAACCAACCCTTAGCTTGGGCATTGAGGAAAAAGAAGACGGCCAGCGCGTAAAAGTGCTGCTGCCTTTACCGTTGGCTGGTCCGCTGGATTACCGTCTGAACGAAGGCACACTTGCGCCTGCGCCGGGTACAATTGTTGAAGTACCGCTTTCTGGGCGCGTAGCCATCGGTGTGGTCTGGGACGGTGCGAGTGTTAAATCAGGCAAAAAGGTCGCTTTTAAAAAACTGCGTCCCATCGCGCGTATCATTGATGTGCCGCCAATTGGCGAGGATCTGCGCCGTTTTGTTGACTGGGTGTCTGCTTATACCCTCGCGAACCAAGGCGCGGTACTGCGCATGTGTTTGTCTTCTCCCGCCGCCCTAAAGCCTGTGCCGACTGCACGGCATTATATATATGGCGGCCTAGTGCCTGACGGTGTTCGCTTAACACCTGCGCGGGAAAATATACTGGCCGTGCTCGCTGATGGTGAGCCTCGCACCGCGACAGAAGTTGCTGAATTGGCGGCAGTTAGCAGCGCGGTGGTGCGCGGCCTTGAGAAAACAGGTGCTATACAGGCGATCGAGCTATCGGTGGATTTGCCCTTTAAAGCCCCAATACAGTCTGTAGAAGGCCCGGTTTTATCTGAAGAGCAAACGGTCGCGGCCGATGCGATTCGCAATAAAGTATGGGAAGGCGGCTTTGCGCCTTTTCTGCTGGACGGAGTAACGGGCTCAGGCAAAACTGAAGTTTATCTGGAAGGGCTTGTGGAGGCGTTAGAGAAACCGGGGGCGCAAGTGCTGGTGTTGGTGCCTGAAATAGCGCTTACATCCCAGTGGCTCGACCGGTTTGAAAAACGCTTTGGTGTTGCGCCAGTTGTTTGGCACTCGGAAATCGGCGTTGCAGGGAGGCGACGCGCATGGCTCGCAGTGGCTTCTGGCGAAGCGCGGGTTGTTGTTGGTGCGCGCTCTGCCTTGTTCTTGCCGTTCCGCGACCTTGCCTTCATTACGGTAGATGAAGAACATGACCCGTCCTTCAAGCAGGAAGAAGGCGTGCTGTATCATGCGCGGGATATGGCCATTGTGCGGGCCAAGCTGGCCGATTGCCCCATTGTGCTCGCCAGTGCAACACCGTCCCTTGAAACGCTGGTCAATGCTGATGACGGCAAATATGAAACGCTGAAAATGCGCGACCGTTTTGGTGGTGCCTTATTGCCGGATATACATGCCATCGATATGCGTGTAGAGCCACCCGAGCCCGGCACATGGCTTTCGCCCAAGCTGGTATCTGAAATTGAAAAAACCCTGGCGGCTGGCGAACAAGTAATGTTGTTTTTAAACCGGCGTGGCTATGCTCCGCTTACGCTGTGCCGAACTTGTGGGTTTCGCATAGAGTGCGCTAGTTGCTCAGCGTGGCTCGTGGAGCATCGTTTCCGGCGGGAATTACAGTGCCACCACTGCGGCCACACAGAGCCGGTGCCAAATGCCTGCCCTCAGTGTAAAACCGAAGACGCGCTTGTGGCATGTGGACCCGGTGTTGAGCGTATGTTTGAGGAAGTGACGAAGCGCTTTCCAAATGCGCGTACATCTGTGATGACCAGCGATACGATGACAACCACATCACAGACTGCGCGTGTGGTTGAGGAAATCGCCAGTGGGCATTTGGACATTGTAATCGGCACACAGATTGTCACCAAAGGGTACCATTTTCCGGGACTAACACTTGTAGGTGTGGTGGATGCTGATCTTGGTTTGCGAGGCGGTGATTTGCGGGCGGGCGAACGCACCTACCAGCAATTGGTGCAAGTGGCAGGTCGTGCTGGGCGTGCAGAGAAGGCCGGCCGTGTATATTTGCAGTCTTATGAGCCCGAGCACCCTGTTGTGGAAGCGCTGCTTACAGGCGATGGTGAGGCATTTTTGGATGCTGAGAAACAAGCCCGCGCGCAGTATCATATGCCGCCGTTTGGTAAGCTAGTTGCCATTATCTTATCCGGTCCGGATATGGCTGATGTGCTTGAGCAGGGCCGCAAACTTGCAGCTACTGCGCCGGTTGAGCATGACACTGATTTTGTCGGCCCCGCACCGGCCCCGATGGCGCGTGTGCGTGGCCAGTACCGATTCCGAATGCTCGTACACACAAAAAAGCATACAAAAGTGCAGCCAATGATAAGAGCCTGGATTACCCGCACGCCAGTCATTAAAGGCGTACGCACTAAAGTTGATATTGACCCTTACAGCTTTATGTGAAGACAGCTAGAGCACTGGTCCATGAGCTTTTCGGGGCTTGTAGACGTGATTGCTTTAGGCAGTGAATGAACTGTGGTTATGGTCCCGCGCCTATTTTACTTTTTCTAAACTAAAATCTGTCAAAATACCCCATCTGCTGGATTGTTTAAACGGATGGTACGCGTATGTCTGATGATTTTCTGGAAATAGAGGATGACCAAAATGAAGTCAGAGCCACTGGTAGTACTCTAACGCCTTGGAAGGTTTTACTGGTTGATGATGAGCCTGATGTGCATGTGGCAACTAAGCTTGCGCTGACGGGCTTTGAATTTGACGGTAAGCCACTTGAATACATTCAGGCATACTCTAAAGCAGAGGCTATCGAATTACTGGTGGATCATGATGATATTGCGGTGGCTCTAGTCGACGTTGTTATGGAAACCGAAGATGCAGGCTTAATGCTGGTGAATTTCATAAGGAATGAGCGGCGAGACAAATGCATGCGGATTGTTCTGAGAACAGGCCAGCCGGGCCAAGCCCCCGAGCGAGATGTTATCGTTCAATTTGATATCAACGATTACAAAGAAAAAACGGAGCTCTCTGCCACAAAGATATTCACGCTTATGTATTCCACGCTCCGTAGTTACCGAGACATAATAACAATCGAGGAAAGTAAACAGGGCCTTGAAAGGGTTATTAGGTCATCGGCCTCCATGTTTAAAGAGCGATTCCTAGGTAATTTTGCAGGCGCTGTTTTAAAGCAAGTCTCGACTTTAATTGCTGGCGGTAGGGAGGTGGCGTTTACTATAGAAAATGCCGCTGCTGCCTGCCATGAAAAAGACGCGACAATTTTTGTAGCCGGTACAGGGCGCTTTGAGGCGTGTGTCGGGAAAACTATATGGGGTGTTCTCCCTGCGCGGGTAGTATCCGCTATTGACCAGCACCGTGAGCGAGGGCAAGGCGAATATGGGTTTTGGTTGGATAACTGTTATATTGGTATGGTTGTAGGCGACGATGGTCATGCTAATATATTGGCACTAATGGGTGAAGGTCGTCCGGGTCCGATAGACACTCACTTGATACATATATTTGTCAGAAATGTAGTCATTGCAGTTGAAAACCTAAATTTACGCAATGCATTGGTTAATGCGCAGCGTGAAGTTGTTTGCCGCCTGTCAGAGGCGGTGGAAACCAGAAGTAATGAAACTGGTAGTCACGTTAGGCGGGTCGCTGAAATTTCAAAAATAATCGCGACAAAAATCGGGATGGCAGAGTATGACGCAGAAATTCTGCGGCTCGCGTCTCCACTGCATGACGTAGGAAAGATCGGTATTCCGGATATGATCTTGAACAAACCGGGGAAGTTGGATGACGCAGAAATGGAAGTAATGCGCACCCATGCAAGGCTTGGTTATGACATGCTGGAAGGGTCTGAATATGAGATACTGCGTGTGGCAGCTTCGATTGCAGGAGAACATCACGAAAAATGGGATGGCACAGGATACCCTCTTAAACTAGCAGGCGAGCAAATTAGCACTGTGGCAAGGATTACTGCTGTCGTTGATGTGTTTGATGCCTTAGTGCACAAGAGGTGCTATAAACAGGCTTGGGCAATAGACGATGTTGTTGACCTTGTTAAAGCCGAGCGCGGCAAGCATTTTGAGCCGTTGCTTGTGGATACCTTGCTGGAGAATATGGACGAAATTTTGGCTGTGTGCAATAAATATGGCAGCGATATTGAAGTTAACACTGGGGTTTAAAGCGCCATGGTGTCTCATCAAACTGACAGACTTGAAATCGCTCCCCTACAATATCTGATATTTGATAAGGCCGGTAGGCAGACATACTGCAGTGAGGCTTTTTCTGAAACTTTTCCAATATTTGCCAGTTGGGCCTTGAAGAAGATGTCATTCTCCCTGGTACGTGAATTTTTGGAATGTAGCGCAAATGTAACGGATTTATTTGAACCATCCGCGCAAAGTAATAACCGCCCCAAAATAGATGGTAAGCTTGGCGTATATGAGTTTGATGGCGATATTCATGTGGCCATTGATTACATGGTCATGAATGCAGATTTCATGCTTGTTTTTAGGGATATCACGGCGGCTAAAAACGCCATAGATAATAACCGAAAATATGAAAATTCTGTAACACTTCTAGCCAATAAAGAGGCCATATATACAGGTAAAAAAGAAGAAGGGTTTCAGGCATTAACAAGCACTGTGCGCGAAGTATTAGACGCCCTTTTTGCAGACTTGTGGCTATTAAATATTGATGGGAGTAATTTACATCTTCAATGTCGGAATGGCGGGTCTGTAGAAGATTTTTCGTTGAAAACAGTGCTGTCCCAAGCCGAATGTGCGTCTCTATTTTCGGAATTGGAAAAAAGGCAGCCGGTTCTGCCCGCTACGGATTTGAAGGCAGAATGGGTTAGAGTGCTTTGTATCGAGAATGCAGGGCTAGAAGACGTTTCACTTGCTGTTGTCCCTGTATGCCGGGGCCCTCGTGTGATTGGTGCGCTCATCGTTGGCCGTACTCATGCAGGGTGTTTTGCAGAGCAAGGTGTTTCATTCCTTAAATATGCAGCAGAGACTGTGCTTCGAATATTGGATGGTCATGACCGCCGGGTAGCAGAAGAGGGCCTGAGGGGTTTTAATGAGTTGCTAGAAATAAAAGTGAATGCTCGTACGGAAAAACTAGAGAAAGCGTTAGAATCGCTAAAAGTGACACAAGGGGAGCTCATCCGGTCGGAAAAAATGGCATCTTTAGGTGGCTTGGTAGCAGGCGTGGCGCACGAAATTAATACGCCTCTTGGCGTGGCTATGACAACGATTTCGCATCTGGCACATGAATTAAAGATTTTTAAAGAAAACGTGCGTGGTGGCAAAATTAAAATGTCTAGCCTGAATGGCTTTGTTGATATTGCAGAAGAAAGCGCAACCGTGGCGGGAAGAAACTTAGAGCGCGCTGCTCATTTAATCCGAAGCTTTAAAATGGTGGCGGTGGATCAGTCAGCGGATGACCATCGAGAAATCAACTTAGCAGCGTATCTCGGTGAAGTTATCGAAAGCCTGACCCCAGCTTTGCGAAAGTCAGGTGTTAAAGTGAATGTGACATGTTTGGAAGAAATCATATACACGACAATACCAGGGGATTTATCACATGTTTTGACTAATCTGGTGATGAACTCCGCAACTCATGCATTTACAAATATGGCCGCTAAGAATGAAAAATTAATCCACATAAATTTACTAAAGAGCGCGGACCAGCTTACTATTAGTGTTGCTGATAATGGGAAAGGTATCCCTGATGAGCATAAAGAGAAGATATTCGAACCCTTTTTTACGACTGCTCGAAATACCGGCGGATCGGGTTTGGGTCTGAATATCGTTTATAATACCATCTATCAGAAGATGAAGGGGAGCATCTCTGTCAATAACGCAGTCGGGGGCGGCGCATTGTTTGAGATAAAATTACCGATTTCGCCATGACGTATATACTGCATGGTACCATTATCTGACTTTAAACCTCGCTCTGAGCATTTTGCGGGTATAGAATCGGGGGTCTAGGAGAAGAATATATCTAAGTCTAACTTGCATTCTGGTGACGGCAAGATGTTCCACTCGAGGCTTTTGTTTATGATTCTTGGCAGATACGCTTAAGGTACTTGATTTATCCTCTCTGGGACAGGGGGCGCTTCGTCTTGCGGCAGCGTCTATTTTGCCGTTTTTAGCCTATAAAAACATCTATTCTAAGCCTTGTCGGGCGAAAGAATCGCAAATGGGGCACTTGGCTGCTTGCATGGCTGAAACCTCTATGCTAGAGGGAGCACGCAATTCGGCTGGTCAGCGCCTTGTTCGGGATTATTTTCTCTCAAACTAAAATGGCTAAAGTTCGCGTGATACGCGCTGGTTTCCAGAGCGGTTCACACAGTGTCAACAGGTTCAAACCTATTAGTAAAGGGATCTTCCATAGTGACCTCGCACAAAGCGATAGTTTCTGGGATTTCAGGCCGTTACGCAGTAGCGCTATTCGAACTCGCTCTTGAGAGCAAAGCGCTGAAAGCGGTTGAATCTGACCTTACCAATTTGAAGGAGCTGCTCGCAGAGAGCGCTGACCTTCGCAATTTGGTAACATCACCCTTATTTAGCCGGGACGAACAGTCTGCAGGCGTTACCAAAGTTGCTGAAGCTGCTAAATTTTCAGAGCTAACAGTCAAATTCCTCGGCCTTTTAGCGGCAAACCGCCGTTTAGATGTGTTGAAATCAACTGTTGTTGCATTTGAAAAGTTGATGGCTCATCACAAAGGTGAAGTGAATGCTGAAGTTGTGAGTGCGCAGGCGCTTACAAAAACTCAGCTCACTGCTTTGAAGAAACAATTGAAATCTGCTGTTGGGCATGATGTGACGATCGACGCTTCTGTCGACGAAACATTGC
>JAESTR010000117.1 GCA_016763495.1 Kordiimonadaceae bacterium | reverse complement strand
TGTATCTGCGTCAATATCAGGGCTCGATGAATAAAGATTATTCAACAGCCCTTCTTCCAATACATCAACAGCGGCTACTTCAGCATCAAAAGCCTTGCCGTAGGCATCTTGTCGGCCAAGCCACGCCGAACCCACCTTTTTCATTTCCTTGCCAACACTCATGTCGCCGACGCCCATTTCACGAAAAGACCGGTCCATATCGCTAACCATTGCTTCCTGCAGATGCCGGCGCAGACCAAGTAAATCTGTTGTACTTGTGGCTTCATCATCGGATTGCAAACGAGCATCCACTAGATAAAGATGAAGCAGGATCATATCAAAGCGTCCTTCAACAGTGTCCGCCACACCATAATCAGTGTAGAAACATACTGCTCGAGCTTGCTCAACCAGCTTTTGATACAGCTGAAAAGCGGCTTGTTTTTCCGCCCTGCGTGCTTTGAAATACTTAAACATGCTGCAATACCTTTTTATTGCCCAATTTATCAACGAATGTTGGCAAAGTTTTTGGATTGTTGGGGCACGCTCTAACATGGAGCCTTGCGTCACGCAATGGCTGCCGCTATTAAAGCGGTAGCATATGTGTCAATTGGTGCATTTGTTAAGTGCCAAAGGCCAATATGGCCTGATTTGTAGGAAGTAGTTGAATGACGAATATTACTGCGAAGACAGTTCGGAAAAATATTTCCCTGTCGCTATGTATTGTCGCTGTTTTAGCAACAACAGCATGCGGGAATGCCCGTGCTACTCGCGGGTATATTTTTGACGAAGCCTTGGCTGACGCAATATTAGCAGGCGTTGACAATAGGCGATCTGTGCAGTCAACACTCGGTTCACCTTCGGTTACAGCAACCTTCTCTGATGATACTTGGTATTATGTATCAACGACCGTGCGGGTTCGCCCAGTTTTCTGGCCTGACGCAAAAAAACACCGTGTACTGGCGATTTCATTCAGTGACAGCGGTGTTGTCGAAAATGTTGATAATTTCGACTTGTCAGACATGAGGACGATCAACCCAGTTGCTGACAAAACACCAACGCGTGGCCGTGAACTTAGCTTGTTCCAGAAAATATTTGGCAACGTTGGCCGTTTCTCGGGTCAAGGCCAAGGGCCGAATGGCTCACAAGGTGGTACAAACACGCCGAACGGCTAATATCGTTCCTTATCAAAAAGGGTACACAGTGCCCTTTGCAAAAGCAAAGCCCCGGCACAAAACCGGGGCTTTCTTTATATTTACTACGGCAGTACTAAAGCACCGTATGCTACGGCACCCCTGGCAGCTCACCGTGAATAACCACTCCCACCATCATAACAGCGGTTGGTTTTATCTTGTGTATGGTACGCCGGTTGATTTCAAATGGGTTGGCGTCTAACACCAATAAATCAGCAACTTTCCCCACTTCAATAGAACCAATGGTATCCTCCATCCGAAAAGGGTACGCACCATTAGCTGTATAACCACGAATCATATTTTCAAGGGGTATACGATCAGATTCTGGTGCACGTAACTCTTCAAGAAAAGGGTCACCCTCCGCCATCCATTCATCAGGAAACTGCCGGTTATGGCCCACCTGTATACCCAGAAATGGGGTGAAAGTTTCAACACCCCAATCATCACTCGAGAATGTTACATTACTTCCTGCCTCGATCATGCCGCGTGCAGGGAATATATTCCTAGAGCGGGCCTTGCCTAAAATTGGGTATAGGTCCTCGCCTGCAGTTCGCCCAAACCACCACGGCGTAAAATTCGCTGATACACCTAGTTCGCCAAATCTAGGCCAGTCAGAAGGGTCAATTAACTCGAGATGTGCAACAGTAACACGGGGATAGAAGGCATCTTCTCCAACAATAGCCTTGGCAGCCTCCACAGCATCAAGTACACGCCGCACTGCCAAGTCCCCAATAGTATGAACATGCAAATCAAAACGCTCATTGTGAAGCTCAAGCAGCCAGTCGCGTAATTCCTCTATACTTAGCAATGTACGTCCGGGTTTTTCCTTAGTGAGAATGAAGGGTTCAAGCACACCACTTGCGAGTTCAGGGCTGGTGCCATCCATAAAGAGTTTGATCGTACGAAATTTTAATCGTTCGCCTCCATATGCTTCGCTTAACCGTTTCATCTCTCGTACAGCAATATGGCGACGTTCCGGCAAGTAGACCACATAAGTGCCCTCGTATCTCAGGGGCAGCTTTCCTGCAGAATCCAGCTCAGACAGATAGCCATAAACCTCGTCGTCATAATCCCAGTTACCGCCATCAAAAACTGTTGTCACACCGTGTGTACTGAGGGCCTTGAGGGATAAATCTATGCCTTCTTTGACCGTATCCATGTTGGCGGGAAAATGTTTGGCCATAAATTGCCAGCCAGCGCCTTCTTTGACCCAGCCGGTTAAGGCTCCTTTTTCGTCTCGTTCGAGAGTGGCTATACCGGGTGCAGGGTCAGGCGTCTCTGCAGTCACGCCAAGCACTTCCAACGCCTTTGAATTCAGCCAGTAGCTGTGCCACGTTAAGCTTGTAATCCAAACGGGTTGATCAGAGACCACAGCGTCCAAGTCGCGCTTATTTGGTCCCTTTTTGTCTCGCTCAAGATAGTCAAAATTTGACCAGCAACACATTTTGATCCAGCCATCAGTTGGATCTGTGTCTGCCCGTGCTTTCACCGCCGCGATCAGATCATCATGGCCGCTTTTGGGTAATAGCCTACCGTAAGCCTCCATGTTCATCATGCCCGGGTGTGTATGGCCGTCGATGATCCCCGGCATAACAAAACGTCCACCGAGATCCGAGTATATCGTGCTGTTGCCAGCAAAGGCTTCTGCGCCCTCACTGTCACCGACATAAACAATACGGTCTCCCTTGATCGCAACGGCTTGTGCCCACGGCAATTCTTTATTTACAGTGTAAATACGAGCGTTCTTTAAAATAAGATCAGCGGCACTTTCTTGCACGGGTCCGCAGTTGTTCAGTACTAACGTCAATGTTAAAGTTACAGCTAAGATGAATGCTTTTGCTGGCATGCTTTCTGCCTCTATCCGCAGCTGAAATGAAAAAACAGGTCGTAGCTTTCATTTCAGCTTATCTATTAAATGTGAATTAAGATTCACGTAATATCAATAAACGCATGTGTCAACAGATGCCCAGCCAAGGGAAACCCCATAGACTATGCATAAATACCTCTGCTAAAAAGCAAAAGCCCCGGCAAAACCGAGGCTTTTTTGTTTAAGACGTCACGAAATTTAGTGAGCCAGCATAGCCAAAAGCAATAACGCAACGATATTTGTGATTTTAATCATTGGATTAATGGCTGGGCCAGCAGTGTCTTTGTATGGATCACCAAC
Source organism: Kordiimonadaceae bacterium (assembly GCA_016763495.1). Next base: position 646 of record JAESTR010000117.1, on the reverse strand, counting down.
AGTGTCACCTGTCACAGCAGCTTTATGAGCTTCTGAGCCCTTGCCTCCGTGGTTACCATCTTCGATGTATTTCTTCGCGTTATCCCAAGCACCGCCACCGGCAGTCATTGAAATAGCCACAAACAAACCACCAACGATAACACCAACAAGCAAAGCACCAAGAGCCGCAAACGCAGCGGCTTGGCCAGCAACAGCATTAATCACGTAATAAACCGCGATTGGGCTGATGATAGGCAACAAGCTTGGTACAATCATTTCCCTGATCGCTGTTTTAGTCAGCAAATCAACAGACCGTGCATAGTCTGGCTTACTTGTACCAGCCATAATGCCCGGATTAGCTTTAAACTGTGCCCGTACTTCTTCCACAACTTGAGCCCCTGCGCGCCCAACAGCTGTCATACCCATTGAAGCAAACAAGTACGGCAACATGGCACCTAGGAACAAACCCACAATCACGTATGGATTTGATAGGCTAAAGTCTACAGTAAGGTGACTGAAGTATTTCTCCAAGTCAGCGGTATAAGCGCCAAACAACACTAGTGCCGCAAGACCCGCTGAACCAATTGCATAGCCTTTGGTAACAGCTTTTGTTGTATTACCAACAGCATCAAGAGCATCCGTACGGTCACGCACTTCGCCTTCAAGA
>JAESTR010000003.1 GCA_016763495.1 Kordiimonadaceae bacterium | reverse complement strand
GGAAAAGCACAAGATACCCGGTGCCGCCTATGCCATCATTAAATCAGGAGATGTTTCAAGCATCGGTACAGCGGGTACTCGAGCTGCTGGCGCGAATTTGCCGATTACAGAAAATACAGTGTTTCGCATAGCCTCAGTTTCGAAGACATTTTCAGCAGAGTTAGCGGCGCTGTTAATTGCGGACGGCAAGTTTGGCTGGGATGACAAAGTTATCGATGCTGTCCCGGCTTTTCGTGTTGCAACAAAAGGCCATGCGGAGCGGGTTAAAGTAAAGCATTTGCTAAGCCACAGTGTTGGGTTAACACCAAACTCATACGACAACATGCTGGAAGATGGTTGGGCACTGGAAAAAATTATCCCGCGTTTCCGGTCCCTAAAACCAGTTTGTAAGCCGGGTAGCTGTTATGGGTACCAAAATATCGCCTTTAGCTTTATCCAGCCTGTTATTGAGAAAGCAACAGGCCAGCGTTTTGAAACACTCATGCAAAAGCGGATTTTTGATCCGTTAGAGATGAATGATAGTTCGCTCGGATTTGAAAGTTACCTTTCTGCTAGCGATAGAGCAGAGCCTCACGTCTATACCCGTAAAGGCTGGTACAGAGTGACTGTGAAGCCTGACTATTACAATGTGGCGCCAGCCGCAGGTGTGAACGCCAGCGTGGTTGATATGGCTAAATGGGTTCGAGCGCAGATGGGTTATAACTCAGACGTACTACCTGATGCCATGCTACAAACTGTTACAGAAAAGCGTGTCAAAACGCGGCGCGAAATGCGCAAACGTGTTTGGCGTCCGCACCTCAAAGAAGCACACTACGGGTATGGTTGGCGCATATATACTCTTGGTGATGAAGATATTATTATGCATGCCGGCGGTGTCTCTGGGTTTCGCACTCTCATTGGGTATTCCAAAAAACGTGGTATTGGGTTGGTGCTGCTCGCAAATGCTGAAACCCGTTCTATTACACAATTAGGTGCTGACTTTTGGTCTCGTTTACTGAAAGAACCATTGGTGTCGCCAATCTCTGGCGTAACGGCTGGGCGTTAATAAAGGTCGGTTCGAATATCTAGCTATCGCCTCAAGACGCAGACTATTTGTTCGAATGCGGCATGCTGTTCACCAATCATTAGGAAACACCCTTTATGGTAAATTTAGTTTTGAGGGATTTACGCAGTTTCATATAGGTAGGCGATGGATAATAGGATTTTAGTGGTAGACGATTCGCCAACTTTCCGTGGGATAGCCTCTATTACATTGGAAAAGGCGGGGAATGTGGTCACGCAGGCGTGTGACGGCTTGGATGCTTGTGGCTACTTAGAAAACGGCAACTTTGAATTATTTGTCGTTGATATCAATATGCCGCGCATGAATGGTGTTGAGCTTATTCATAAAATTCGTGAATATTCACAATATCAAGAAACGCCTATCATCGTACTGTCCACCGAGGATGACCCTAGCGTTATGCAAAAAGTGAAAGACCAATCGGTATTGTATTGGTTGGTGAAGCCGTTCACACCAGTAGAGCTGTTGGACAAAGTTGCCGACATTTTTAAATAGTAACCTTCAGGTACATGAAGTCGCTATTTTCGCGCGGTTTACCCTTCAAAAGGCTCTAGCTCTTCAGCTTTTTGACGCCGAGAGTTTTCCTGTTTTTTTGCGGGCCCCTTGCGACCAAGTCCGCGCGCACGTGCAGCCAATACGCTGTAAGCAGCATCGTTTCGGTCAAGTATGCAATCATCATTTTGGTCTAGGCCGCGGAATTCGCTGTGGGAGACACCCACAAATTCACTGAGGGTGATCATGTTGGAAGCGTCAATATCAAGTGCGCTGAATTCATGGAAGACAAAGCTCTTGTCTTCAAAATTTACGCTTCGATATTCTTTTTCACTCAAACCACGGTTTCCGTCTTTGTCTAGTTTACCAAACTGTCGGTGACGCAGGACACTGATGTCCTCACATGTTGCGGCACCGTCTTTGTTATAGTCCCACTGAGCCACAAGCCGCACAAGTGCTCGGTCGATCACTTTTGTGGGAATAGCCTCTATTGGGTTAGGCTCTTTTTTGGCGCAGGCAGAAACAATAAGACAGCCCATTACGAGAGAAAGAAGGGTACGAGACATAGACACGGTTACATTACCTTTTAACAAACTTGATCAGTGTGGCGTGAAATCAACATGACACTAAAATATCATTTGGGAATTATAAACAGATTTTCTGCAAAGTTGAACGCTGTTTTGTCACCATCTATTGATGAGACATAGATTTCAGTGGGTACAGTGGCTTGGCATCGTGTCAATTACCTTCTGCTTATCGTCCCGCGCAAAGCAAACTTATAACGCTTTCATATAATCTTTATTGACTCTTAGTTGTTTTTCTCTATTTTCCGGCCTCGGTACTTCCTCCGAACGGGAAGCAGCTGTTTGCAAGGTCAGCACTTTTATTATTGGGACACGCCTCCCCAACGAGGCGCTTACTATCTGGAAGGATAGCCATATGACGAAGCCTATTACGGCACCCGTACGCCCTGAGTTTAGCTCTGGCCCGTGTGCAAAACGTCCTGGTTGGACACAGGATGTACTTAAAGACGCTCTTCTTGGGCGCTCTCACCGTTCCAAACCTGGCAAAGCCAAGCTAAAATACGCCATTGAAAAAACTCGCGAAATCCTCGGTGTGCCCGATGATTACCGTATTGGTATTGTTGCTGCCTCTGACACGGGTGCGGTTGAAATGGCTCTCTGGTCAATGCTTGGTGCACGCGGCGTAGATATGCTCGCATGGGAAAGCTTTGGTGCAGGTTGGGTAACTGACGTTGTTAAGCAGCTTAAGCTTGAAGACGTGCGGACGCTAACTGCCGAGTACGGTGAGCTACCAGATTTAGATACTGTTGATACAGACCGCGATGTTGTCTTCACTTGGAATGGCACAACGTCTGGCGTGAAAGTGCCAAACGCAGACTGGATCAAAGACGACCGTAAAGGCCTGACGATTTGTGATGCAACGTCAGCAGCTTTTGCCATGGACCTGCCGTGGCAGAAACTTGATGTAACAACTTACAGCTGGCAAAAAGTGCCCGGCGGTGAAGCAGCTCACGGTGTGATTATCTTGTCACCTCGTGCGGTTGAACGCCTTGAGACATATACACCAGCGTGGCCTCTGCCAAAAATCTTCCGTCTAACCAAAGGCGGCAAGCTGATCGAAGGTATCTTCACAGGTGCGACGATCAATACACCTTCTATGCTGTGTGTTGAAGATTATATCGATGCGCTTGAATGGTCTGACAGCATTGGTGGCCTAAAAGGGCTTATAGCTAAGTCAGAAGCAAACCTTAAAGTACTTGCTGATTGGGTCGCTGAAAGCGATTGGGCGGCCTTCCTTGCCTCTGACGAAGCGACAATCTCAAACACATCTGTGTGCCTGAAGGTTTCTGACCCGTGGCTTGCGGGCCTTGATGCAGACGCGCAAGCAGCTGTACCAAAGAAGCTCGCAGCACTGCTTGATGCTGAAGGCGTGGCTTTTGATATCGG
>JAESTR010000116.1 GCA_016763495.1 Kordiimonadaceae bacterium | reverse complement strand
TGGCCGCATCAGCTGCGAAGCCTCCGGCGGCGTAAACCTATCCACCATTCGTGCCATCGCAGAAACAGGCGTAAACTATATCCCAGTAGGTCGCCTCACCCAATCCGCCCCAGCCGTAGACATTGGCCTTGATTATTCGAATTAATCACGTCGCCCTACCGATAATGTGTTTATATTTATACCTATAAAAATGAGAATTCTGAGGGCATATCCAAATCACATGCTGCTATAAATACCGTTCAACATGAGCCACCATTCTCATGGTGTATTCCTCTTTTTCACCAACCGGCGCTATATACGATATTGCTTTTTTGGCTGCATCCATTCCCAGCGTTCGAGCAATCAACCATGCTGACAGATATTGGGCCGACAAGCACCCCCCAGCTGTTGCAATATTACCGTGGGCAATGAAAGGCTTATCTATAACACAAGCACCTTCACGTTCTAAAAACGGCTTAGTGGTAAGGTCTGTACAAACAGGCAGACCCCGTCTTATCAATCCCATTTTCACAAGCAAATAAGTCCCAGAGCATTGGGCCGCGATGAGTTGACGGGAAGGGTCCAGTTTCAAGGTAGAAAGCAGGCTGATATTCTCAGCTATTTCGCGGGTTTTCATACCACTGCCTATCAGCACGGCATCCGATTTATTAACATCCTCAATTGTTGCTTGAGCTTCAATTTTCACACCATTCATTGAAGTAACGTGTGTATTTGGGCTCGCAATAGAAACTTTCCACTCTGCGCCCTTGGCTAACCCGAGGATAGTATTGGGTACAAAGCTGTCCAGCTCGTTAAAACCATCAAATGTCAAAATGGTTATGTGCATCATTGTACCTTTAATTACGCAATGTTCTTTAAGTGCGGAGTTAGTATCGGCGCTTCAATTGCGCTTGTATATCTTCATGTATTCGTCCATGCGGGCATTCAGGCGATCAATGCGCTTACCGTCTGATGGGTGGGTGGAGAGGAACGTGGGCTGGCTGGCACCGCCTTCTTTCAAGCGTGCCATTTTCTGCCACAGCCGCACCGCAGCACGTGGGTCATACCCAGCGCGTGCCATATAGATCGCGCCGACATGATCAGCCTCTAGCTCCATGTCACGGCTGTGCGGTAGTGCCACAAACCCTTGAGCGGCAAGCGAGCCTAAGCTAACTGCTAGTTGCGCTGTCTGTTCGTTCTCGGTTTGGCTTGCAACAATGGCCCCAAGGCCCGCGATAGCCAGTTGCTGCACCTGCGCGCGACTAACTTGCTCTGCCCCGTGCCGCAGGATGGCGTGGGCCGCTTCATGGCCCAGCACGGCGGCGAGCTCTTCATCATTCAGGTTGTTCAGCATTTTGCTATAAACCGCAACCTTGCCGCCCGGCAGCGCCCACGCGTTGAGCACATCTTCATCGATAACAATGAATTCCCAATTCATGTCGGGCTTATCAGATACCGCAACAACGCGCTTGCCTATACGGTTTACGCGCGCGACTAGCTTGCCGCTGGTGCGAACATGCGCATTGATCCTTTTTACCTGGCTAAGTGCCTGGGCACCCAGCGCTTCATCTTGGCCCACAGGGATCGTGATAAATTGGCTTCGGCCTGTCACACTGTTGGTGGTCACGCACGCAGATACGAAAAAAATGCTTAATACTGCGACTAAACGGCGAAAATTCATAAGAGATCCCCAAGTGGCTAAGAGTGCAAACACAGTGTGTTCTTTGTAAGCCAAACAGTAAACAGCTGACAAACAAAAACCGGCGGGCCATATGGCGCCGCCGGTTTTCGAAACTTGATATTGAAGCTAAGGCTTAATAATCGCCTTTTGGCTCCAGAATCTGCTTACCACGATACATACCTGTTTTCAGATCGATGTGGTGACGCAATTTATATTCGCCAGTATGTGAATCTTCTTGGAAGTTCACAACTTTCAATGAATCGTGTGAACGACGCATACCACGGCGAGATGTAGAGATCTTACTCTTTGGAACTGCCATTTTCTTTACCTTTTCACTCGCCCGCGCGGCCACATGGCTCGTCTGGGAAACCTTCGCTGCCTACCTGCGGTAAACTGCTAATTCAAGGCGCGCAACATAGAGCCGAGATAACCAAATAGCAAGGAAAACTCACGCAAACTATGCTTTCGCCTAATTCAGCCGCTGAGGTAAAGGATTCTGCGACCTAATTCAAGAGCCAAATGCAGCCTAACCGCAATATTTTACAAGAATGGCAAAAGAACAGGCCCACAAGGCCAATTCACGATGCAATATATGATGGTGAATTGCCTTAACGGAAAGAGTTCTAGCGGCCATCAATACCCAAATTGCGCCAAAACTTACGACTCCGACGCCAACTACCACTCCGCTCGACGCACACTGCATTTCCCGCAGTTTACTTAACTAAAATGCCTAAACAACGGTAAATGCATCACAAAAATGGCATACTACCTTTTCTTTCACCAACCGGCACCCTATATAAGCCTGAAGGACCTTTAGCGGGTATCACACGGGATAAGTCAGGATTAATTTACTACATGGCCTATATTCAAATTGTTGCTGGCTTAGTTTTATTAGTCTTTGCAGGTGATTTTCTTGTGCGCGGCGCAGTATCAATTGCGCAGAGAGCAGGTGTTTCAAAACTAGTGATTGGCCTGACCGTTGTTGCTTTTGGCACATCGGCACCCGAGCTCGTGGTTGGTATAGACGCTATTTTAGAAAACGTGCCCACACTTGCACTTGGTAATATTGTTGGCTCAAACACCGCCAATATATTGTTGGTGTTAGGTGTGCCTGCCCTTATCGCGCCAATGGCGTGCAGCGCGCCGCGCCTTGGCCGAAACCTCGCCATCATGCTCGGCGCTACATTTTTGTTTGTTGGCTTGGCCTACGGCGGCACTTTCGGCTTTTGGCAGGGTGTTATTCTGCTCTCATTTCTAACAGCGTTTCTAGTTTACTCCGGTATGCGCGCCAAAGCAGCCCCTTGCGACATGAACGACATGGAACAGATGGACGAGCTGAATGAAGAACCCGACAATTACGGCCTTTCCGCGGCCTTAATCGTTGGCGGCCTTATTGGCCTAATGATCGGCGCGGACTTATTAGTCACGGGTTCCGTTGATATCGCCCGCAGCTACGGTGTTTCAGAAGCGGTTATCGGCCTAACGCTCGTTGCTATTGGCACCAGCTTACCAGAGCTGGCTACTGCCCTTGTTGCCACGGTAAGAGGCCACTGTGATGTTGCTGTTGGTAATGTGATTGGCTCAAACCTGTTTAACCTACTTGGCATTATGGGCGTTACGGCCTTAATCGGTGATGTACCTGTGCCTGACAGCTTCCTGCAAGTGGACTTGTGGGTAATGGTCGCGGCATCAATGCTACTCATTCCTTTCTGCCGCATGAGGGCAACACTGGGCAGAATGACCGGTATTATTCTTTTAGGCCTATACTCATCCTATATGTATTATCTGTCCCAGAGCCCTGATAGTGCGAGCGTTATGGGAATGCATTTTGAACAACCTACCTCTTAAAGCTGCTTTGGTTACGGGCGCAGCCCACCGCATAGGGCGGCATGTTGCGCTTGATTTAGCCAAGCAAGGCATCGCTGTTGCTGTGCACCATAATAATTCGGATGCGGACGCTGCATCTGTGGCAGACGCCATATTATCAAGTGGTGGCAGGGTATGTATACTAAAAGCTGACCTAACAGACCCAGCACAAGCAGAAGGCCTGCTCGGGCGGGCATCTGCTGGACTTGGGCAGCCCATTGATATTCTCATCAACAATGCATCAATATTCGAAGATGACCGGCTGCATAGTTTCACTGCCGAATCATGGTTGGTGCATCAGCAAGTGAACGTATTGTCCCCGCTACTGCTGACCCAGGCGTTTGCCGCAGCCCTTCCTAAAAACCAAAACGGGGCGATTATCAATTTTATTGATCAACGAGTTTTAAAACCCAACCCACAATATCTCTCCTATAGCTTGTCCAAGGCCGGATTATTTGCGGCAACCAAGGCCTGCGCACAGGAATTGGCTAGTCGAGGTATCAGAGTGAATGCTATTGGCCCCGGCCCAACACTCGCGAACAAAAGCCAAACAGCTGAAGATTTTGCGGCTGAATCAACTTCTGTGCCCTTGGGTGCGGGCCCGTCCCTTGAAGAAATTGCAGTCACCGTGCGTTTTATACTTGAGAACCGCGCCATGACAGGGCAAATGATAGCCGTCGACGGCGGACAACATCTCGCGTGGCGGACAAAAGATATTATTGAGGACTGAATATATGGCACAGAATGACCAATCAAACGCGAATGTTCTTCATCTACCTTTTGCTGATGCAACAAGGTCTGTGCGTCATATCTTTGTACGTGATTATGTGACTGACGCTGAAATTGGCGTATGGGACCATGAGAAAGACACGCGGCAGAAAATCCGCATCAATGTTGACCTGTCAGTTCAGGAAAACAGCCAGCACCATGATGACCAATTGGCGAACGTTGTTTGCTACAATGATATTGTGACAAATATCCAAGCTATTCTGGCTGAAGGTCATATAAATTTGGTTGAAACTTTGGCGGAAAAAATCGCAACCATGGCTTTGGTGAATGACCAAGTGATTGGCACCCGCGTTAAAGTTGAAAAACTTGAAGCTGTTGAAGGTGCCGCCAGTGTTGGCGTTGAAATTGAACGGCACAAACATCCTTAACGCCCTATTAACATGTAGCTTTTTTCGATTACGGTAGATGTACTGCAGGTTGAAGTTGTTCACAACGAATCATCTGCTGCCATAACCACCGATATGCGGCAACAACACAAAACCTAATTTAAATAATTTATTATATTTACTATCAACAAAGCCTTATAAATCAATGGGTTATATTTTTTGCCTAAAAAATAGGCAATTAGGGCAAACCTCAGCGTTACAGCGATGTTTTATTATTTAGACGCAAGTTCCCCACAGCCTTATCCACAGCGAAAGTGTATATCTTTTTAAACCCCGGAAAAGCGCGATTCCCTGCATTGATTCTTTCACCGTTTTTCGTCCATATTGTAAAACAGAATCAACAAGGCAACACTGAGTGATAGAAACAAACTTATCTACCGGCATCAATATTATCCGGGAACATGTAAAAACTGCACCCTCTGCACCGGGGGTTTACCGCATGCTCGATAAGCACGGCGACGTACTCTATGTGGGTAAAGCTAAAAGCATCAATAAACGCATTGTTTCTTACACTCAAGTCAACCGGCTAACGATTAGGCACCAGCGTATGGTTGCTCGTACGGTTTCTATGGTTTTTGTCACTACCCGCACGGAAGGTGAAGCGCTGCTACTAGAAGCATCGCTGATAAAACGCTTCAAGCCGCAATATAATATCTTGCTGAAGGATGATAAATCCTTCCCCTATATATTATTGCGCGACCATGAATGGTCGCAAATTACCAAACACCGTGGTAGACGCAAACACAAAGGCCAATATTTTGGGCCGTTTGCTAACGTATCCTCAGTAAATCGTACATTGAATACGCTGCAAAAGGTGTTTC
>JAESTR010000115.1 GCA_016763495.1 Kordiimonadaceae bacterium | reverse complement strand
ATCTCTTCTCGCACACCCGTGATATTCGTCGCCGGATTATTGACGCTGGGCAAGATGATGCGGAAGCAGATTTTGGTCGGAGCCACGAAGACTAAACCTACCTGCAAAAGCGTTTGGATTGACGGCCTAGATTTGTCAATGGTCGCGGTATTAGAAGAAAGCACTCGGGCCGCGGTATTAGAGGAAAGCACTCGCGTATATTAGGGCTCCTCCGGAAAGCGCTGCCAGCGATAGCCACGGTGATTTTGTGCCGCCGTTAAATAGAAATAATGTGGGCACGATGGTTAGGATTGCCGCAAAGCCTGCTGTATACCCAACGGTCCCGACTGGGGACATGGCTTGAATGTGGTTTGCTAAGGTTAATTGCAGACTAAGCGCGACAAGAAATGCAGCTATATAGAGGAGCGTTAGGCTCCTGATCTTTTCCATTCAACTCCCCCGAGTTTTCTTGATGCGTGCGCGATTCTAGCGGTGCTTTTTCTGAATTGCAAGCGTTAAGGTTGTGTGATGCAGAAGGGGGGATGAAAATAATGTATGGTAGAAGTTACTAATATATAAGCTTTTTTAATGTAAGTAAGGGCTGTTCTTCAATCTGAATACTGCCATTTTGCAACGTTAAGCTGAAGCTATTTTTTTCAGGTAAAGTCGACTGCAGCTGCAGGCCCAAGTCTAAAAGTCGATTGCTGATTACGGTGCCGCCAAGGGTCGCCATGCTTAAGCTACCTAGCGGTTTGAAATGCTCATCAAGTGTTAAACTCCCGGTCCCTTTGATGTAGTTTTGACCGGCTCTGAAGGACATACTATCAATATCTAGTAAGCCACCTTCATTCGCCCAATTACTGAGTTGGTTTTTGCTCCAATCTTTGATGGCCGGACCACTTAGGCCCGCCGTTAAAGAGAAACTATTACCTCTACTAGTTGCTTCCAGTTTGAAGTCCAGAAAACGCGCTGCATAAAGCCCTTTTTGCGAATTATGGTTGGTTTCATCAAATTGTAGAAAGAATTGCCAATTGTCAGGCGCGCTAGCTGGCTGGCCCAGAAATCGATCCATATGGAAGCCTGTAGAATAACTGCTTTCTAATGACACGATAGATTTGCCATTATCATGTTTACGGTAACTGGCAATCAGTGATGTACCGCCGATGATGCTATTGCTTTTTGCTACAGTGACATTAAATACAGATACATCCGCTAGCCAGTGCCCCGGGGTCCATACATGGCTGATAAGCTTGATGTTTTCGGCTGTAATTACCAATCCTTGCGCCCGTGTCGCTATGGATAAGTTTTTGATATCAACAGTAATTCTATACGGAAAGCCGCCATGCTCTATTTTTCCGTGTTCGATCAATAATCCTTGATCTCGCCAGCTCGCCAGCATTTTGGTAACATCTTTTTCGGCTTGGAAAGCAGCCGTATACCAGATACCTGCATAGGCAAGAATCATTAGAAATAAGATACCTACGAGGGTTTTCAGCTGGTTTACCATTTAGAATGCCCTGATTGGGTTAAGTGCCGCGGTTGGCTGGAGTGACCATACTGGTTGGAGCGTACTGGCTGGCAATAGGTGCGTTTCATTTTTACGCTGTGGCTTCCTGTACCAATATAGCCAAATATTTGCTGTATTCGCGGGCAAGAGTGCCGACACTCATCGCGCCCGATACAGGGTGAGTGATTATCTTTACATTGGGCATTGCGCGGCGAAACAATATGCTGCTGCGCTGCATGTGATAGTCTGCAGTTACTAATATCAGTGTGTCAAAATTATGCTTATGCACCCATTTGGCTGATTCTGTTGCATTTTCAAAAGTATCTCTGGCGTTACGGTCAAGGTCTACACAGCATTTAAATAAGGCAGGATCCGCCCCGGTTAAAATACTGAGTTCATTTTTAACAAAATCAGGATGTACGCCGGAGACCAAAAGTCGTTTGCCTTTGCCTGCCTTCAAGAGCGTCATGCCAGCTTCCAACCTGCCATAGCTGCCTGTCAGCACGATAATAGCATCGGCTTTGTTTGAGTTAACCTCGCCGGGATTGGGAAGCCTTAAGAAAAACAGAGCAAAACCAAGGCACCAAGCGACCGCTATGTAAAATAGCAGTTTAAAAAACAATATGATGGGGGAGGTGCTTTTGCTCAAGATCTATGCCCTACATCATTTCCAACAGGACTTTGCGTACAGTTATGCGCGCAGTCAGCATGGTTAAACCAGCGGCGGCAACCGGAAGTAATGCAAGCCACCAAAGATTGTCCGCGATGGGTAACGTTGCACTAATGAGACCTTGGCCCATTTTTTCTGCCATGTTTGATAACAGCCATAACGAAGCGCCAGCGAGTATCACGCCAAGTATGCCGCCCCTCAAGCCATGGCTCAAGTAGCGCACATCAAATGCCGTGGAAATTGTTTTGTCTTCAGCTCCCATCAAATGCATTATTTCAATACTTTCCCTGTGGGTAGCAAGGCCTGCGCGGCACCCAAAAATAACAATGGCAACGGTTGAAAGCACGACCATTAGAACAACGCCTCCCAACAGCAATTGCACAACGAGAGCTAAATCTAATATCTGTGCCATCCAAGCTTGGTGATCATCGAGCTCAGCGCCTTGTGCTGTACGTTTAAGTCGCTCAGATAATGCCTGAGGGTCAAGGGTAGTGCCAGCGTCTAGTGTCACTTCAATCAGTGTAGGTATTGGCAAGCTGGTCCCGAGCGGCATGTCGCCAAGCCACGGTGAAAGAAGCGCCATAATTTCAGCGTCTGCTAATACCTGTGCACCAGAAATGCCGGGCGTGGCTGCTAGCATTTTTAGCGCAGCTTCGGTTTGCAACGCCCTTTCTACGGGGTCTTTAACCGCGATTTGCACGGTTAGGTTTGATGTTAAGCTTTTGCTCCACCGCTCAAGGCCTGAGCCGATCGCTAGAGCCCCTGTAAGGGATAATGTGCAGAGGAAAAGCATTACGCCAATCACCCAAGGCAATAGCCCCTCGCGGATATTTTGAATAGGTAAAAACTGTAAGGTACGGCCCCACATGCTCAAGTGCCTGGATCAATAGGTTTGCCGCCTGCTTCAAGGGTGATGCCGCCTTTTTCGAGCCGCAGTATTGGTGCACCTACCATTTTCACCAAGCTTTCGTCGTGCGTGGCGACAACAGTTGTTGTGCCTTCTTTGTTAAGGGCAACAAATAAATGCATTAGCCTACGAGACATTTCTGCATCTACATTGCCGGTTGGTTCATCAGCGACCAATAGGTCGGGCTTGTTGATGATCGCCCGGGCAATGGCGACGCGCTGTTTCTCTCCGCCGGAAAGCGTTGCAGGGCGTGCATGCAGTCTGTCTTCCAACCCGACCCAGCTGAGTAATTCTTCAACATGGTCTGAAACCTGTGCTTTTTTCGCGCCTTGAAGCCGGAGGGGCAAAGCAACATTTTCAAAGGCAGTTAGATGGTCGAAAAGCCGGAAGTCTTGGAACACCACGCCGATACGCCGCCGCAAGCGAGGAAGAGCATGGCGGTCAATTGTGCTCAAATCTTTGCCAAAAAAATTCACCAAGCCGCGGGACGGCCTGTGTGCCAAATACAATAGTTTGAGTAATGTTGTTTTGCCGGCACCTGATGGTCCTACCAAAAACTGGAAAGAACCGCGGTCCAGCGAAAAACTAATGTCGGTCAGGACTTCATTCCCCATCCCATAACGCATGCCAACATTTTCAAAACTGATCATATAGCTTCCCAGAAAATTTGTAGCAGAATTGCATATGGGGGCATCTGCGTCCAGTATCACGTCACGAAACGGGTGCATTCGCTAGAAGAAGAAAGCCGGTGCTTGTGTTTTACATATGGTTCCATATAAACTTAGGTCGTTAGAATGAATTGGCTTAGCAATATGTTGCTGATCCTACAGACCTTTTAGGCGATTTGATGATCCTTGCTTGTCCATCGTGTGACGCGAAATTTAAGATACCTGACGGTGCTATACCCGCTGGTGGGCGTACAGTGCGCTGTGCGACCTGCAAAAACAGTTGGCATGCAAAGCCTGCAGATATTGTGCGCAAGCAAGCACCACGGCCGGTTGCTCGGCATGGTGTACGGGTTGGGCCGCGTCCAGCAACAGCTTCTGCCCCGAGGCCAGTTGGCAAGCACCATAATGTTGATGATCCAGCCGCCGCTGCTGCGGCCGGTGCAATAAGGCAATCTGTTAGGGCACAATTAGCTGACGATGCACCAGTGCACACATCGACGGAAGATGATTTATTTGAAGATGGCGACGGTGATGCCAAGCCTGCAGCAGGCGGCGCCCTTGGAGATGATGACTTCATCGCGAACCTTGCCAAGGTTGGCGCTGTTGCGGAAGATTTCGATGATGATCCGCTTGATGATGGTTTAGACGATGATGATCTAGGCGATGATGAAGATGATTATGATGAAGATGATTTTCTAACGCGCCGCAGGGCGGGACAGCGTAAGCAAAATGCCAGAGAGGCGTCCAGACGCCGCGAAATGCTGATGAATATTAGCTGGGGTGGGTTAGTCGTATTTTGGCTCGTCACTTTTTCAATGTTTATGCTCGCAGAAGAATGGATGAATAAAAACTTTCCAGGCGCAACCCACTTTGTCCACAATATGTTTGAAGGCACGTCAGATATTGAGCGCTTTCAGCCTGAACCTGGCGAGAAGTTAACGCCGTCCGCGGCGAAGGCCGAAGTGTATATCTCAGCAAAGCTGGATAATTTAAGAACGCGGCTTGAGGAAGTGGACGGTAAAAATATTTTGATAGTGCGGGGGTTTGTAGAAAACCTTGGCACCACAGGGGCACACGTGCCGAAGGTGCTGGTTGAAATAGTGGACGAAAAAAACCGTGTGCTTGATAAATGGGTTACTGAGCCTATTGGCAGATTAATCAGGCGGCGAGGGAAAGTGAACTTTGAAACCAGCCGGGATGTACCGCCAGGCATGGCATCGGTTCGTGTCTCTGTTATTAAAGGCTCAAAGTCTACCAAAGAAGGCATATACCCAAGCTAGGCTTACCGTCGGGGCCCAAAATTCTGATATTCTCGGTAATTTTCAATTTTCAGAGAGCTTTAAAGAAGCATATTGTAGAATTGAGTATCAGACAACTCTGCTGCTCGCTTAGGCTATTTTTCATTGTGGTCATTGCTAATCGCTGAAGCTAAATTCTCTTTATTTTCTACAAGTGATTCTTTTTGGATGCCTGTCAGAGCTGGAAATACGGAGAAGAATTAAACCTTTAACGTGTTATTAACGCTCTAAACCATTTAAAAATAGAGTAAAAATTCAATTTTTGGTATAGTGATGCTTGACAAAACCGCCATTGGGGAAACTAATGGTGAGTGAATTATACGTTGAAAGGGGCTCAAAGCCTGTAAACCCCTTTCGATTGGAACAAGTATTGCATGATGGAGTGAGTTTCATCCCGTAGAAATGGGATGGGTCATGTAAGCAGAATAGCAGTCTGAGAGGTTAGCCCTTTGGCTAGGATCTTGATAGTTGAAGACGAGGAATCGGTTCGTGAATTCGTGGCACGTGTGTTGGCCATGCACGGGCATTCCCTTGTCGTTGCTCAAGATGGCGCCGAAGCAGTTGCTTTGATGGCTGACACTCATTTTGATTTGCTGCTGAGTGATATCGCCATGCCGCTAATGGACGGTATCTCGCTTGCTCTCAAAGTACGTGCAACCCGCCCGCATATGCCGATCTTGTTGATGACAGGCTTTTCTGACGAACTGCAGCGTGCGCATAATTTGTCGTTGTTAATTGAAGGCTTGCTTACCAAGCCTTTCAATATGGACCAGCTGCTGGCAGCAGTTAACAAAGTGCTTGCTGACAGTCATGCTGATCTGGATGATTCTAAGTCATCCTCAGTTGGCTGATTTTCACATACGCAACTTGGTCATTACAACAGCACGACGTTACCACAGCATAACATTCAAACTTATTCAGTTAGCCAGTTAGGCACCGTGTCTAGAGCGATGAGTTCTTCAATAGTTTGCCGTTTCCGCACCACCGCATAATCACTGCCATTCACCATCACCTCAGCAATGAGCGGGCGACTATTGTATGTGGATGACATAGATGCGCTGTAAGCCCCCGCTGATTTAAGAGCTATCAAGTCACCAGCTTTTAAAGGGGTCGTTTTGCGGTTTTTGGCAAACACATCGCTGCTTTCGCATATGGGGCCGACAAAATCTACGGTTACAGAAGGGTCCGTTTTGTCTTCAGTTACCGGGATAATTTCGTGGTGCGCGTCATACATTGCAGGGCGTATCAAATCATTCATGGCGGCGTCGATAATGTAAAAATTCTTGGCGTCGTTGGTTTTCTCGAAAATCACTTCAGACAGTAAAATGCCTGCATTGCCTGCGATCAAACGACCGGGCTCAAAAATAATGCTGCAATCAAGGTTCCCGAGCACTTCAGATACCATCTTGCCGTATAAGCCTGGGCTTGGCGGTGCTTCTGCGCCCGCTTCATAAGGAATACCCAAGCCACCACCAAGATCAATGTGGCGGATATTATGGCCTTGAGCTCGTAATTCTTTCACAAGCCCTACCACTTTAGCAAAGGCAATTTTGAAAGGTTCAAGGTCTGTAAGCTGCGAACCAATATGTAAGTCCACCCCAACAGCAGTCACGTTAGGGAGTGCGCCGATGCGAGCATACACGCTGCTAGCCCGGTGCCACGGAATGCCAAACTTATTCTCTGACTTGCCAGTGGAGATTTTCTCGTGAGTTTTTGCGTCCACATCAGGGTTGACCCGAACAGATACGCGTGCGGTTAAGCCCCTGTCGCCAGCTACTTCATTAAGCAGTTCAAGCTCAGCTTCACTTTCGATATTAAATTGTTTGATGTCGGCTTCTAGGCTAGCGATCATTTCGTCACGGGTTTTACCAACACCAGAGAAAACGATTTTACTTGCAGGGATGCCAGCGGCGAGCGCGCGTTTTAGCTCGCCAACGCTTACAACATCAGCACCTGCACCCTCCCGGGCAAGAGTAGTTAGCACCGCTTGGTTACTGTTGGCTTTCATTGCATAACATATCAGTGTGTCTAGGCCTTCAAAGGCTTCTGAGAACACACGGTAATGACGCTGGAAAGTTGCAGTTGAATAAACATAAACCGGCGTACCAACTTCTGCTGCGATCTGCTCAAGGGAGACCTCTTCAGCGAATAATTTACCGTCACGATATTGAAAATGATCCATGGGGCTATTCCACTAGATTACGTATTATTACTTTGGGTTGCAGGTGGATTAACATCGCCTTTTCTGCCGCAGGCAGACACACTAAGGGCTAAGATAACCAACAATGTCAGAATGAGTAGCTGTTTCATTTGAGTGCCTCTCTTGCTGTGGCAACGGCCTGTTTCACGTTTGCGGGTGCTGTACCGCCGTAGGATGTGCGGCTATTCACTGATGCATCAACAGTTAATACATCAAAAATATCAGCAGTGATGCGTGGCTCAACAGCTTGCATGGCTTCGAGCGGTAAGTCAGATAAATCAACACCGCGGGTTTCAGCTTCTTTCACCACAGTTCCCGTTACATGGTGTGCGTCGCGGAACGGTAAGTTAAATACGCGCACCAGCCAATCGGCTAAGTCAGTGGCGGTTGAATATCCTTGGCCCGCAGCTTCATGCATTGCCGTTGTGTTTGGTTTCAAATCTTCTATCATGCCTGTCATTGCGGCGAGGCAAAGCGCGAGGTCATCGACAGCTTTAAAAACCGGTTCTTTGTCTTCTTGCATGTCTTTTGAATAGGCCAGCGGTAGGCCTTTCATGACAACCATCAAGCCGGTCTGAGCTCCCATGATGCGGCCGACTTTGGCACGTACCAGT
>JAESTR010000114.1 GCA_016763495.1 Kordiimonadaceae bacterium | reverse complement strand
GCCTAAATTCAAGGCCGGTAAGGGCCTCAAAGATGCAGTAAACAAGTAACATTTGTTTACAATCTTTTAAAACGGCTGGGACCTCAGGTTCCGGCCGTTTTTTTATGCATGTGATTCGGCTATATCTGTTGCGTTTGTGTCGGGAAACCTTTGCTATGTGGTTTACTAAACCGCCACAGTTTGGGAATTAAGCAGGGCTTAGCGACAAAAGATATTGAGTTAGGACATTTAGGGCTGGACACAGTTTGAAAATGGTCCTAAAAGCGCGCTCACCACATGATTATGTGGGCGATTAGCTCAGTTGGTAGAGCATCTCGTTTACACCGAGAGGGTCGGCGGTTCGAGCCCGTCATCGCCCACCACTTTTTCCTTAAAATACTTCCCGCCACTTTTCCTCAAAATACTTCATAGTATTCCTAGCCATAGTATAGGTTGGTTTGAAGGATATTCTCATATGCCCGAATCTGAATCACAAACTCAATTACAATCTGGCGCAAAACAGAAAAAGAATAGCGCTGATATGGTGGCTGGTGGCTGCGAGGCCTCAGACAGCAGCAAGGTGTATGAGGCAAGCTGGGCCCCTGCAGACCCCAGAGATAAGCTTTACGACGTAGATGCTTCTAAAGCGGAGAAGGCCGGTTCCCTTTACCGAGTGATAGCGGCCTTTCATCCCGTGCTTAACGTGCCGGTACTACTCCTTGATTCTTTCCGTCGTTTTGGTTGGTTAACAGCAGGCCTTTTCTGGGCCGGGCTTACTGTGCTTGTGGTGTTATTTGTTATCTATAAATGAAGTAGCTACAGCCAAAAAAACGGCAAATTATTTATTTAATAAAAGTTCATTGACAGACGAGGGGGGAGCGCATAGAAACCACCCCGCAAGACATGCGCGGGTGTAGCTCAGTTGGTTAGAGTATCGGCCTGTCACGCCGAGGGTCGCGAGTTCGAGTCTCGTCACTCGCGCCATCTTGCAAGTTTGACACTTTCATTTTTGAAAGTAGTCAGTTTCAAAAGGTTTAGCCGCAATGCTAAGCCTTTTTTTACGTCTTGATACCTTTTGAAACGAATCTTTGATTTCCGGCATTGGTTAGTCCTCTTGCTTCGTGCCGAGCTCTACTATGGCCTGCTTGTTGTAGTTAGAGCACAAACGTTCAATACAGGACGCTGTAGAAGCGACTATAAAGCTATCTCCTGGTGATGACTGTTTTGTGCTAGGTTTTAGGAACTAGTTGTCAGAGTAGGCCTTGCGAGGCTTTAGAAGTGAAGGCGGAGTTTATGTCCGGGTCCGTAACAGTTTGGTCAACTATTTCTAATCAGCAAGACTTGCTCGCTGCGCGTATTACAGCGTCCCATTTCGATTTTCATCTGCATGACACTTATACAATCGGCATTATGCGTTCAGGCACAGCGCGGTTTGTGATTCGCGATACCTGTTACTTAGCTGGGCCGGGGGATGTGTTTATTGTACACCCCTATGAGGTGCATGACGCCAATACAGCAGGTGCTGACATCGAGTATGATGTTTTGTATCCATCCATGCCCCTGATGGCTGATGCTATGGGTGTGACGGTGCATTCTGGCGATATACCGAGGTTTGGTCCGACAGTGCTACGTAAATGCGGCCGCACCATAGATTTACTGACTGCCGTGGAGGCGTATATGGGCAGTGAGCCTGAAGTTCGGTCTATAACGCGGATGGAAAATGCTTTTGCAAATGTGTTTCGGCATCGTGGCACGTCCATTAATACTGATCCAACACCGGAAAGTCAGGTTGCCGCTGTTAAGGTAGCCTGCGATCTTATGCAGGCGTTTTTGCTCGAACCACTTGATCTACATGAGATCGCCGAACGCGTTGGATTTAGTCGTTTTCATTTCACACGCATATTCTCCAAGGCAACGGGCATGTCGCCTGGGGCTTTCCTACGGCAAGTAAGGTTGGCTGAAGCGCGCAAGCTCATTCAGCAAGGCTGTAAGCTGGTTGACGTGGCCTTGAAGGTAGGGTTTTCGGATCAGGCGCATCTGACGCGGGAGTTTAAACGGGTGTATGGTATGCCGCCTGGGCAGTTCGCTCGGCTTGTGTGTACTTGATTTAGGCGGTAATCGGCATATTTGGCTTAAAGGTTGTTATTTTTGTTCGAAGATACGAAAATATGAGCTCAAAAATGTATGATATTCAGGCAAACCGGGGTCACAATAAATTAATTCCAGATATTCTATATTCAGTGATTGACAGCAGGGCGCTGACCGCATAGAAACCACCCCGCGAGAGATGCGCGGGTGTAGCTCAGTTGGTTAGAGTATCGGCCTGTCACGCCGAGGGTCGCGAGTTCAAGTCTCGTCACTCGCGCCACTTGCTTCCTGTAACGGGAACAAAGAACGTGCCATTGTTAGATGGCGCGTTTTTTTGTGCTTGGTCGGCTAAAAAAGCTAATAACTATAACATTGTATGCTTTTCTTTACCTAATTGTGGCCCTATAGTGTCGGCAGCGAAAGATTGTGGTAATTTCACTCTTTACGGATTGAAATTCTGTCGATAAAAGAACGCTGTATTTAGGGCCAATAACAAAAGAGTACTCCAATGGAGACATTACTCATTCAGTATCTACCCATCCTGATTTTTTTAGGAATCGCGATAGCCTTTTCAATTATTTTCATTGGTGCTGCGGTTTTGGTCGCAAGACAGAATCCAGATGATGAAAAATTGTCAGCTTATGAGTGCGGTTTCGAAGCATTTGAAGAATCCCGTGGGCAGTTTGATGTACGCTTTTATCTAGTTGCTATCCTGTTTATTATTTTTGATTTGGAAGTTGCCTTCCTGTTCCCTTGGGCCGTAGCGCTTGGGGATATTGGTCTGTATGGCTTTTGGTCAATGGTTATATTCTTAGGTGTGCTAACCGTTGGCTTTGTCTATGAGTGGAATAAGGGAGCGTTAGAATGGGAGTAGGGCAAACCAAAACCCCCGCTAACACACCGTCTACATTGGAAAATAGCCCAATGGTAGAAGTCGGCAATGCTGCTGCTGAAGGTACGGTATTCCAGGGGCTCAACGAAGAGCTGACGGATAAGGGATTTGTAACTGCGAGCCTTGATGACATTATCAATTGGGCGCGCACAGGGTCTCTTTGGTGGATGAGCTTTGGCTTGGCTTGTTGCGCTGTTGAAATGATGCATTCAGGTACACCGCGCTATGACGTGGAACGCTTTGGTTTTGCACCTCGCGGAAGCCCGCGCCATAGTGATGTAATGATCGTTGCTGGCACGCTTACAAATAAAATGGCGCCTGCCATGCGCAAAGTTTATGACCAGATGCCCGAACCACGGTATGTGATTTCAATGGGCAGCTGTGCAAATGGCGGCGGGTATTATCATTATTCATACAGTGTGGTACGTGGTTGCGACCGCATTGTACCGGTTGATATTTATGTGCCGGGCTGCCCT
>JAESTR010000113.1 GCA_016763495.1 Kordiimonadaceae bacterium | reverse complement strand
CTACAATTCGTTTTTTCTTTGGCTTGTCATGGTCAATCACGAGCAGATGATCACAAAAAATATCGTAACTATCGATGTCTCTGCGCGTGAGTTTCATTTTCCAGTCAGGCTTGGCACCCATTTCTTCATAGAAGATTTTATAGCGCAACTTTTGGGCGTTTTTTATTTCGCCAAACGTCCGCGCCAGGCGCACTTCAATGCTGCCTTTGCGCACATATGTTGGCGCACCAGCAATAGCCTGTGCAGCCGCCACCCAAGGGCGTAATCTCGCATATTTTTTCATAGGGTCACCTAATAGCAATTAGGGATATCCTACCCAATAGGCCATTACTATTACAGACATTTGGCCAATTTATGACATCACATGTCATAAAGACACATCACTTTTTCAAGAGCAAACGAATGCGCAATATCATGCTTCAGGTGTTTGCACATTCTTTTTCCATAGTACCATCAAAACAACAAGGCCCGGTAAAGCCATTACCGTGGACAATAAGAAAAATTGAGGCCAACTCATGGCATCTGCCAATACACCTGAAAAGCCGCCAAAAAAACCACGCCCCAAACTAGAGAGCATCGACATAAGGGCATACTGGGTCGCTGTGAAGGATAGGTTACATAGGCTGCCAAAATAGGCGATCATAACCGTGCCGCCAATGCCTGTTGCGATATTCTCTAAGCCAACAACCACCGCAAGGGCTGTTGTGTCATGCCCAACTACTGCGAGCCAGACAAAGCCAAGGTTAGTGACCATCATCAAAATAATACTTATAAACAACGCCTTAAACGTATCTAACCACCACCAAACAAAAACGCCCAAGCCAGCGCCTATAATAGCGGCGATTGCTCCAACTGCTTTGTTCGCAAATGCCATCTCTAGAAGCGTAAATCCCGTTTCCTTAAGAAAAGGCCCTGTCATCAAAGACGCCATAACATCCCCAAATTTCACCAACACAATGAAAAGCAGAATCCAGTGCCAATTGGCGCGCAGGATAAATTCTTTGAACGGTAAAATAATCGCTTCATACAGCCACATGCTGAACGCACTGAGATGTTTGTGTGCCTCCCGCTCAGCCATCAGAAAGTCGTCGACTTCTATTTTCGGCTCACCTACCCACAAAACGGCCACGATACCCGGCACTATCAGAATAGGTAACAGGCCAATAGCCAGCCCCCAGCCTGCATAATGGGCAATGGTGAACACACCAGCACCTGCTATTAGGTTCGCAAGGCGATACCCCCACGTATACATGCCCGCACTGTGGCCGAGGTCGTGCTCATCGGTCACTTCGATTCGGTACGCATCCACTACAATGTCAAAACTGGCCGATAGAAACCCTATTGAGACCGACATAACCGCGATCATGCCCAAGTCGGTATCGGGGCTAAGTGTGGATAAATTCAATATAGCTGCGGCCATCAGGCCCGTAATCATAAACACCCATGAGCGCCGCCTGCCAAATCGCTCAGCTACCGTGCCAAGCTTCAAACGATCAAGCATCGGTGACCAGAGGATTTTTAGCGCATACGGCAAGGTCGCGAGCGTGAACAAACCAATCGTGGACTTTTTCACATCATACTCGGCCAACCAAACCGTCATGATACCAAGAATGAGCGTGAGCGGAAAACCACTGGTCATGCCCAGCATAAAAGCAGCCAGCAGCGGCTTTTTGAGGAAGGTCGCACCAAAATTGACAAAGCGCTTGGCCCAACCTAAATCGGTATCAGCAGGTTTGAGATCAACGTCACCCATTATGACGGCATTTTACTTGGATCGATTAAAATCCAAATACCTTCTGCCTTGGCCACCAGCGTACCGTCTGCTGCATAAACAGCGGTGCCGCAGCGGCGTTTTCTTCCCTTGGGTGCGCCGTCATCAAGGCTCCAACCTAAAACAGTTGCGTCCGCTAATGCTTCAAGCGGCGCAAGTATTTGCCCGGTAAATCGCCCAAGCACAGCAGCTTCGCCCGGTGCGCAGGCAAAATAGCCGGGGCAATCAAGCGCTGACCATATATATAGCGGGTCAATGGTGCCGTCACCGCGCGTAAAAGCGTCATGCAGAGACCAAGGTGCAGCAACCAATCCCGGATGCCCTTCCACAAGTTTACAGTATAGGCACAAACCATCACCATGGCTGCGGTCATTGCCGCATACAAAACACGTAACGAATGGCGCGAATTCCCCACCAGTTTCTAGGGGGCTAGAACCTAATACTAACGGGTTGGGCAAAACTGGCACTGCAAAGTCACATACGGCTACTGTTGCTGTGGCAACAACCGTGTCTCCATGCACCAATTTAGCGGCATCACCTACCCGGGTCAGCATCATTTTCGTGTCAAGCGGTGGCGGTACATGTAATGATATTTCAACACCGCCATCAAACTGTGCAGCCAAAATGCCAGCGGCATACCCACCATTTGCGCTTTTAGGCGGGCCGTTAAACTGGCTCTTGATAATCACGGATTGCTGCATGCAATTGTCCTTCTGAAATACTATCTGACCCTTTTTAGAAGGCATGCCCTTATTGGCGCAAGCTATCCTTCATGAAATTTTGCTGAAACTTGGCTTTCAATCATCGCTACTTTATGGTCAATAGGCGCATCGCAGCCCTTTGCAGCCTTAAAAAACAGAAAATTAATCGCATGTCGGACACAGACCCAAAGAAAAACCACACGCAAGCCCTCAACATCAGAGGCGTGGCCGTTCGCACCTTTATGGCTGTAACACTGAAGAACCGTCCGTTTGATGTGGCGCTGGATGATATGGCGGCAGAAGCTAACCTTTCCTCGCGAGACCGGGCTTTTGTATTGAACTTATTGATGCTGTGCCTGCGCCGCTATGGCAGCCTTAAAAAACTGTTGAATGGCTTGCTGGACAGTGGATTACCCAGAAATGCCACATGGACAGAAGCGGCGCTTTTAACCGGGCTCGCACAGATTTTGCTGATGCGTACTGCCGACCATGCTGCTGTGAATGAAACCGTTGATCTGGTCAAAAGCCTGCCGGGTAAAGAAGGCGGTTTCTCCGGGCTTGTGAATGCTGTCCTGCGCAAAGCGACCCGCCAAAAGGAAACACTGGTTCGTAAGCTTAACGCTTGGCCTGCTGCAGACTTGCCTAAATGGCTATTTGATAGCTGGAGCAATAGCTACGGCAGTGACACTGCCAATGCCATCGCCACTACGCTGCAAAGCACACCGATGCTGGATATCACCCTGCATCCGAGCGAAGATAAAAAAGAATGGGCGAAAAAGCTGGAAGCAGAGCTGCTGCCAACCGGAACCTTGCGCCGTGCTTTATGCGACGTAACCAACTTGCCGGGGTACGATGAAGGCATTTGGTGGATACAAGATATGGCCGCCGCCATCCCGGCTACTTTGCTCGGTGACATCAATGGTAAAAATATATTGGACCTCTGCGCAGCGCCCGGTGGTAAAACACTGCAGTTGGCTGCAGCGGGCGGAATTGTAACCGCGGTAGACCGTTCAAAAAAGCGGCTTACAAAGCTAGAATCCAATTTGGCGCGTACCAACCTAAAAGCACAGATATTCTGTGTCGATGCTGCGCGCTATATCGCCAATGACCCCATTGACCATATCTTGCTGGATGCACCTTGCACTGCCACTGGCACGCTGCGCCGCAACCCCGATGTTATCTGGACCAAAAGCCCAGCGGACGTTGAAAAACTATCGGCCACACAAGCACGCATCCTTGAGCATGCTTTCAACTTGTTACCAAAAAATGGCACGCTCATGTATTGCGTTTGCTCCTTGGAAGAAGCTGAAGGTTTAAGGCAAATCAACACATTCTTAGCTGCAAACCAAAATGCTCAGCGCCTGCCAATCAGTGCACTTGAAGTTGGCGGCATCAGCGAAATTATCACGTCGAACGGTGACGTATTATGCCTGCCATCCATCATGGCGGATAAGGGCGGCATGGACGGCTTTTATGTTGCTAGAATCACCAAGGTTAAATCCCCTTAAAATATTAGCTCTTTAGCTGCTCTATCCCTTGCGGGATGTTGCTGTTGCTGGTATGGGTGCCCCATGCAGAAGCCCACACGAATCGCCCCATCCATCCTATCCGCAGATTTTGCGAAATTGGGTGAAGAAGTAAGAGCCATCGACGCCGCTGGCGCTGACTATATTCATGTTGATGTGATGGACGGCCATTTTGTACCCAACATCACCATCGGGCCAGATGTGGTTAAAGCTTTGCGCCCACACAGCAAAAAAATATTTGATGTGCATCTGATGATAACGCCTACAGACCCATATATTGACGCGTTTGTAGATGCTGGTGCCGATATTATTACGGCCCACATTGAAAGCGGGCCACACGCGCACAGAACCATTCAGGCGATTAAAGCGGCGGGCGTGAAAGCGGGTATTTCAATGAACCCTTCTACGCCAGAAAGCGCCATTGAGTATTTGTATGAAGACTTGGACCTTATCCTTGTCATGTCAGTGAACCCGGGCTTTGGCGGGCAATCTTTCATCTCAAGTCAGTTGCGTAAACTGGAAGCCATTCGCAAACGCATCGACAGCCTTGGCCTAGATATCGACTTGCAAGTAGACGGCGGCGTTAACGTTGAGATCGCCAGACAAGTAGTGGATGCTGGTGCAGACTTACTTGTTGCTGGCAGTGCCACTTTTAAAGGCGGGCCAAGCAAGTACGCCGAAAACATTAAGGCCCTGCGGGGATAATTAAGCAAAAGGAACAGGCGCTTCATGACTGCCGCCTTCGACCAATTTGCAAAATTCACGTCAAACGCGCCCCTAACGCGTTCAACGCTTAGGCGCGACAAAAGCCGGTATTTTCTCAGTAGTTTCCTCACGTCTGTGGGTCGTAATATTCGCGAGTGGGGCTACGGCACTCAGCTTTACCAACACCGCTTAAAAGGTCGTCACCCCTTGCAACTGCTGGGCGGTCCAACTGACCCCTCAGCGGGCAATGCGACGCTTGGATCTGCCATTGTTGGTGGCGATATGCTGTTTGAGCATGAACAGTGCAAAATAGACGCCCATTTTTGGAAAACTCTAAACACATGTTCCCCTGCCTTTCAGCAGTATGCCCACAGCTTTAGTTGGCTTCAGGATTTAGCCCAAACAACGGACCAAAAACAGGCCGCTGAAACCGCAAAAGGCATCATTGCTTCTTGGCTAGCAGTTGGCCGCAGTTGGCACAAAGACATTTGGGATGCAGAAACGCTCTCTAAGCGGCTTATCAATTGGCTATGCCACGCGCCGCTTACGCTTTCGTCGCTTGATCTGGTTTACCGGTCCGGCCTATTGCTTGCAATGGCCCAGCACGCACGGCACCTGATGCATGCCCACAACGATGTCGCGCACGGCCTGCCCGAGATATACACCAGCAGCGCACTAACACTGGCGGGCCTGCTGTTGCCCAACAATGGCCAATGGCTGAAAAAGGGCCTGCTGCAGCTTGAAATATCCAGCAAAGCATTCATATTGCCAGATGGCGGCCCATCAAGCCGAAATGTAAGTGATGCAGTGCACGTGATGCGCCTGCTTATCATCGTGCGACAAGCCTACGTGGAAACCGACAGTGATTTGCCGCCTTGGATACAAATCACCCTAGACAGAATAGCACCCTATATACGCGCCATGCGCCATGCTGATGGTAGCTTCGCCCAAATTTGCGGTGCTTCAGCGAGCGACGGCTACACAGTTGATGCACTTTTAGCTGCAAGCGATGCTAAAGGCAAAGCCACTGGTAACAGCGCACACGCAGGTGTTCAGCGCATAGCCCACGGGCAAAGTTGTGTCATACTGGATGCTGGAGCCCCGGCAGCGTACCGCTTGTCTGCCGCCGCACATGCAAGCACGGGCGCGTTTGAGCTTTCCTCTGCACAAGACAAAATACTTGTGAATGTTGGCCCGGCCAACCCGCGCGGCGCCATGCCTGACCTTACCGAAATGGTGCGCACAACAGCAGCGCACTCTACGCTTATAATCGCAGATACAAATAACAGCTGCCTGCTAGAAAATGGCAGGCTTGGCAAAGGTGTCAGTGAAACACTGACACTGCGGGAAGGGCTGGAAGACGGCACGCGTGTGAAGCTGATGCATGACGGGTATGAAAAACAGTTTGGCGTAAAGCATGAGCGCGCCATCTCGCTTAGTGCAGACGGCAAAAACCTGAGTGGTGAAGACAAGCTGTTTGGCCCAAAGCTGAAAAAACTGTCTGGTCACGCTGTCGTGCTGCGGTTCCACCTGCATCCCTCTGTTGAAGCCAGAGTAGCGCCGGACGGCCGCATCACACTGGAAACTCGCAGCGGCAAGCTTTGGATTTTTGACAGTGAAGACAGCACAGCTGAAATTGAAGACAGTCTTTACATGGGCCACCCCTTAAAGCCCGAGGCCAGCAAACAGATTTGTGTGCATTTCAAACCATCTGATACAGCACCTGAAAACAACACGCCCCTTTGCAAATGGGCATTCAGTGAAATTGATAGCGCCTAGCTATCCTCCTTAAAAATTAAGGCATTAAAAGCATGAGTATAGTAAACATCAAACGCGCCCTCATCTCGGTATCTGACAAGTCAGGCCTTGTTGAGCTTGGCCAGGCTTTGGCTGATAAAGGCGTGCAGATATTATCCACCGGTGGTTCCGCAAAAGTGCTGCGGGATGCTGGCATTGCTGTCACCGAAGTTGCAGACCATACCGGCTTTCCGGAAATGATGGATGGCCGCGTTAAAACTCTGCACCCAAAAATCCATGGCGGCCTGCTCGCCCTGCGTGACAATGAAACCCATGTCGCTTCTATGAAAGAGCACGACATTGGTGCCATCGACCTTGTAGCGATCAATATGTACCCTTTTGAAGCAACTGTCGCATCTGGTGCTGACTTTGATACATGCATTGAGAATATCGACATTGGCGGCCCTGCCATGGTGCGCTCAGCAGCGAAAAACCATAACTTTGTCACCATCATCACAGACCCTGCTGACTATAATGATGTGATCGCTGAAATTAACGAAACAGGCGGCACCAGCCACGACACACGTAAAAAGCTATCCGCCAAAGCATACAGCCGCACAGCCGCGTATGACACGGCCATTTCTAGCTGGTTTTCCCGCCAGAATGACGACACGTTTCCAGAGCGTATGTCTTTCACCGGCACGAAAATACAAGAATGCCGATACGGCGAAAACCCTCATCAAGTAGCGGCCTTTTACGCCAATGCTGAGCTTCGCCCCGGCATCGCCACCGCGACCCAGCACCAAGGCAAAGACCTATCCTACAACAACTTGAATGACACTGACGCAGCCTTTGAGCTGGTGAGCGAATTTGACGCTGGCGTACCAACAGTGGCGATTATCAAACACGCCAACCCTTGTGGTGTGGCAACAGGTACAAGCTTTATTGAAGCCTACGCCAAAGCGCTTAAGTGTGATCCGGTATCGGCCTTTGGCGGCATCGT
>JAESTR010000112.1 GCA_016763495.1 Kordiimonadaceae bacterium | reverse complement strand
TTTTGGTGGCTTCAAGCAATCCGGCCTTGGCCGTGAAGGCAGCAAGCACGGCTTAGATGAATACACAGAAATAAAATATATGTGCCTGGGAAACATGACTTTCCGTGAAGGCGCAAACACTGGAGAGACACTATGACCAACATTAATGACCTAGACCGCAAAACACTGGTCCATCCTTTTACAAACCTTGCTGACCATGATGCAGGTATTTCGCCTTCACGTGTGATCAAAAAAGGTAAAGGCATCCGCATTTATGACACTGACGGCGGTGAACTGATTGACGCCTTCTCTGGCTTATACTGTGTGAATATTGGATACGGCAACGAAGCAGTTGCTGACGCCATTGCAGAGCAAGCCAAAGAGCTTGCCTATTACCACAGTTATGCGGGACACGGTAACGAGCCAGCGATCAAGCTGTCCGCAGAAATTCTTGACTGGTACGGCGAAGGCATGCAGCGGGTTTTTTACGGCCTGTCAGGCTCTGACGCCAATGAAACCCAAGCAAAAATTGTTTGGTATTACAACAATGTGCTTGGCCGCCCGAACAAGAAAAAAATCATCTCCCGCAACCGGGGCTATCACGGTGCCAGCGTTATTTCAGGCAGCATGACTGGCTTGTCTTTCTACCATAATGCCTTTGATTTACCGTGTGGCCCAATATTGCACACCACAAACCCGCACCATTACTTTGAAGCTGAAGAGGGCCAAAGCGAGGCTGACTTCTCCAAGCGCTGTGCAAAAGACCTTGAAGACATGATCTTGGCTGAAGGCCCAGACACTGTAGCAGCTTTCATTGGCGAACCAATGCTTGGTACAGGCGGCATCATCACACCACCAGAGAATTACTGGCAGGAAATCCAAATTGTTTTGGCGAAATACGACATCTTGCTCATCGCTGACGAAGTGGTAACTGGCTTTGGTCGTACCGGCGAAAAATTTGGGTCGCACCTTTACGGCATGAAACCTGATCTCATCACAATTGCAAAAGGCCTAACAAGCGCATACTTACCGCTTTCAGCCTCAATCGTTGGCGACAAAGTATGGAACGTACTGAAAGAAGGCTCCGCTAAATATGGTCCGTTCAGCCACGGATACACATACACGGCCCACCCTCTTTGCGCGGCCGCTGGTGTTGCTAATCTCAAGGTCCTGAAAGACCTTAAGCTCGTTGAAAACGCGAAAACAACCGGTGCTTATTTCAACACTGAAACGCAAAAAGCATTTTCACAGCATCCACTTGTTGGTGAAGTACGCGGCCAAGGCTTGCTTGGTGCCATTGAATTTGTCGCAGATCGCAGCAAAAAAGAACGCTTTGATCCATCCATGAAGGTTGGCGCTCAGGTTTCTGGAGCAGTACTTAAGCGCGGTATCATTGCGCGCGCAATGCCACACGGCGATATCCTTGGCTTCGCACCGCCACTGATTACTACCAAAGACGATATTGATTACATCATCGGCCAAGTGAAAGAAGCTGTTGATGAAGTCACTAACAAGCTTACGTCTGAAGGCGTTAAAGTTGCTTAACTGAGCACTATGGCAGCGCTCGAACGACACACACCCCAATTACTAAGGGTGCTGCCATTTTTTTAGGTTCTTATGAGCAACCTGATTTGTGGGGTAATGAGACTAGCTTTTGAGAACTTAGGCCTCTGATTTTGGTCAAGTATCTAGACAGGGAACTTCGAGCTACTTAGCTGTTTTCTTGTTCAGAAAATAAATGCCCAAGTGGCGCACCTGTGTGCTTTTTCACTGACTTGGTGATAAAGTGGCCCTTATATTCAGCAATGCCCAAATCTCGCGCCATCAAGTCTTGCATGAAGGCTTCATAGTCTTCTTCATTTTTTGCGACGAGCTTTATGATATAATCTATTGCCCCACCCAAAGCTTGGCATTCAACAACTTCTGGGCATTTCTGGATTTGTGCCTCAAAGGCATCAAAATCAACTGCCCTGTGGCTACCCAGAACGATTGTCACGTGCACGAATGAAATTTTCATCAGGCTACTGATTTCTATTTCAGCAGAATAGCTTGTGATCAGCTCTTCTTTTTCCAGCCTTTTCACCCGCTCATGACAAGGTGTTTGTGACAGACCAACGATTTCGGACAGCTTAAGGCGCGTCATACGCCCGTCCCGCTGCAAAGCATCAAGAATTGCTACATCAAAACGGTCAAGTTTAGTCATAAAGTCTGTCGCCTGTATCTAGCCGCTAACGTCTCTGATCACTAGCCTAATTAGTCACTTACCGCCAATGCACGCGCTGAACATTTCAGCGTCCACATTACCGCCACTAAGTATGACAGCAACAGTTTTACCTTTACAGTCAATTTTTCCGTTCATAACGGCCGCGAGTGCCGCAGCACCGCCAAGCTCGACCACAAGCTTAAGTTTTTCCCAAGAAAATTGAACTGCTTCACGCGCTTCATCATCCCTTATAGTGAGGCCCTTGGTGACATACTTTTGCATAAAAGAAAAAGTAAGGTCACAGGCATAAGGCGTCAACAGCGCATCGCAGATCGAGCTATTAGTCATATCCGCATTTTCAACCTTACCTGACACAAAGGACCGAGCAACATCATCAAAGTCTTCAGGTTCCACCGTATAAATCTCTGTGTCCGGCTTTTGCGAGCATACGGCAATGGACGTGCCCGCAGTAAGACCGCCACCGCCGCAAGGAACAAACACAGCATCAATTTCGGCACCAATTTCTTTGGCCTGAGCCATAATTTCAAGCCCAACTGTGCCTTGCCCTGCAACAATGTGCGGATCATCATAAGGCGGTACGATTGTTGCACCTGTAGCAGCTGCTAAATCACGGCCGATATCTTCGCGACTTTCCGTATAACGGTTATATAACGTTACCGAAGCGCCGTACCCGCGCGTATTGTCCAGCTTCATTTTTGGTGTATCTTCTGGCATTATAATTGTCGTTTTAATATCCAATATTTGCCCCGCAGCAGCGACACCCTGCGCGTGATTACCAGAGGACCACGCAACAACACCTTTTGCTTTTTCATCATCAGATAATTGGGAAAGCCGGTTGAAGGCACCCCTAAATTTAAAAGCCCCTACCCGCTGTAAATTCTCAGCTTTTAACAATACTCGACCACCCACAAGGGCATTCAAAGCAGGACTTTCGATAAGTGGGGTTTTAACGGCAACGCCTTCTATGCGTTTTGCCGCAGCAACAATATCATCATATGAAACTGCTAGGCCCATAATACATCCTCGTCAATGACATTAGAATACAGAAATAAGCGGAAAGTCTAGTCCGTTTACGGGACCATATAACGCGACTTACAGGGTCTTGTAACGCGGCATTTCATTTAGGTAAAGGACTACAGTCAGGTTCGTTAGGGAAACATAATTTACGATGGATTTTATGTGGTTAAGGCGAAAAACTACGTTAATTGCCACTAGTTACGCACTATTTTTCTTTTTTTGTAGATAGCACGATTGCCGTTGTTGTTTTTTGCACACCGTCAAGCGCGTTGATCTCATCCAGCGTCTTATCAATCTGGTCAATGGTCGGTGTATTTATGATGGCGATTATGTCATGCGGGCCGCTCACCACATAAAGTGACTTAATTGAGGGTTTCTGTTTCATTTGCAAAAGCACTTGCTGGGCGTATCGCTGATCAACAGATACGCACACATGAGCTGAAACTTGTTTTTGCGCATACTCGCTGTGATAGCGGATCGTAAATCCAGCGATGATTTTTCGGTCAATAAGCCGATCAAGCCGGTCCTGCACAGTTGAGCGAGACAGTTTTAATTTACGCGCTAAGGAAGCCGTTGGCTCGCGCCCATTATTGCTCAGTAAAGCAATTAGTTTTTCGTCAATATGATCCATACCAAGCAAAATACCGGATTAGTCGTGTTATCGTCAAACCCTAATGATGAAAACCGAGAAATCAAACACCCCAGTAACTGGTACTGGGATTAATATCATTACATATCATAAGGTTAGTTAAGGTTAAATTCTGCCGGTGGCATTGCACTATTCACCGCCACCAGCAGAAATAATAGATTTAGTCTTCAGAAGTATCGAAAGATATACCCTGTGCAAGTGGCAACTCTTTCGAATAATTGAGCGTACTTGTCATACGGCGCATATAGCCTTTCCAAGCATCAGAGCCACTCTCGCGGCCACCGCCGGTTTCTTTTTCGCCGCCAAAAGCACCACCAATTTCTGCACCAGAAGTACCGATATTTACATTAGCAATGCCGCAGTCACTGCCGCTTTCGCTGGTAAATATTTCAGCTTCAAGTACGTCCCGTGTGAAGACGGAAGAAGACAGCCCTTGAGGCACATCATTCTGACGCGCAATCGCTTCCTCAAAATCAGTGTATTTAAAAATATACAGGATTGGGGCGAAGGTTTCTTCCTGCACATTGTCCACATCACCTGTCATCTCAACAATGGCCGGGTTCACATAATATGCGTCAGGATACTGGTCGGCTAGTGCACGACCACCACCAGTTATTTCACCGCCGTTAGAAGCCGCGAGTTCAAGGGCCGCCTCAAATGCTGCGAAAGACTGAGCATCAATTAGCGGACCAACCAGTGTTTTCTCATCAATTGGGCTG
The DNA here is from genome assembly GCA_016763495.1 of Kordiimonadaceae bacterium. Next base: position 860 of record JAESTR010000112.1, on the reverse strand, counting down.
CCGATAGAAAGTCCGGCATAGGCTTTCTTCAAACGAGACACCAACACATCATATACATCAGCATGCACAAAGACCCGGCGCGTTGATGTACAGCGCTGACCACACGTACCAACGGCCCCAAACAAAATGCCTTGAAATGCAATATTCAGGTCGGCCGACGGCGCAACGATGATAGCGTTATTGCCGCCAAGCTCCAAAATGGTACGGCCAAAACGTGCGGCTACTTTTGGCCCTACAATACGGCCCATCGCACAGCTACCAGTCGCACTGATAACCGGCACACGTTTATCAGCAACCAGTTGCTCACCGGTTTCCCGCTCGCCAATTAACAATTGAGCGAGATTGGCGGGTGCATCGTCACCAAATTTCTCAACAGCTTTTTCAAACAGTTTTTGGCACGCGAGGCCTGTCACAGGTGTCTTCTCTGATGGTTTCCAGATAACACTGTCACCGCATACAAGCGCAAGCGCTGTGTTCCATGCCCATACAGCAACAGGAAAGTTAAAGGCACTGATGATGCCTGCTGGGCCAAGTGGCTGCCAATATTCGCGCATCTTATGGCGCGGGCGTTCAGGTACGATTGTAAGGCCGTATAGCTGGCGGCTTAAGCCCACTGCAAAATCACAGATATCAATCATTTCCTGAACTTCGCCAAGACCTTCTTGATAAATTTTACCACACTCAAAACTAACGAGTGCACCCAGTTCTTCTTTATGCTCACGTAGGATTTCACCAAAAATACGTACAAGTTCGCCGCGACGTGGTGCTGGTACATTGCGCCACTTTTTAAAAGCAACTTGGGACGCCACTATCTTAGCATCCGTTTCTTCTGCCGTATCCATTTTAAGGCTAGCGAACTT
>JAESTR010000111.1 GCA_016763495.1 Kordiimonadaceae bacterium | reverse complement strand
TAGTGAGCCGAGGCCAGTCTTTGGCGCCCCAGAAAATATCTGTGCGTAGCACTTCGGCCTCTACACTACGGTCCGTCTCAAGCATCACCTCAGCTTCTTCGTATTTTGACTGCTCGACTAGCCCGCGCTTCAACGTGCCTACGATTACTTTCAATATCAGCAGGTAGCCTTGGCTCTCGTGTGGCACGCATTATCTCAAGCGCGGCTTCTGGCTTGTCATCCATGATGTAAATTTTGGCCAAGCTTGCTGCGATTTGTGCTCTGGCAGCGCCCTCGGTACGAAATTCAACCTGATATTTTAGCATTTCAGCCGCATTGCCAAGTAAATCAACAGAAACAAGACGTGCCGCCAACCGCCTTATAAGTAGATCGCCATCACTACCAAGAGGCGTCAGATCTTTAAACTTTTCAAACAAAGCAATAGCACTGATAGGCGCCATTCTGTCAGCCCCGCCATCAAGGAATAAAGTACGGAATACCTGGTTCATACGCAGCAGCATTCTTCGTTCTTTGGCGGCTTCAGGATAGTAAGAAACGCCCTCACGCAAGCTTCTCAGCCCTTCTTCATATTGGCCCGTCTCAAAATAAAACTCAGATAAATCATCCAGCAACTGAACTTCAAACAAATCGCCGCGCCATGCATAGCGCAAACGCTCCAATTGCTCGATTGCATCCAGCGCTGTTAAATCCCCATTATTCACGCCAAAATTAATACGTGAATAGCGGGCTCTGGCGGCAATCCATCGCTGGCGTGCATTGGACAAATCATCATATTGTGCAAACGCTTCGTCTAACTGACCTTGCTGCTCGGCAATGCGCGCACCTTGGTATAATGATTCGGCTAACTGTGTTTCTGTAACCTCTTGCCCATTCAGTAAATCAAGTTCCTGCTGCGCCAATTCCAAATTCCCTGTCGCAATTGCAGAGCGAACGACAGCAAGCTGTATTTCAGCCCGGTCCTTAATGTCATAGGTGCCCATTACATCCCGGCCTCTGCGGTAATGCTCTAGTGCTTTTTCATTCTCGCCGAGGGCTTCTTGCACTAAGGTGCGCCACAAATCTGCATCCTGTTCGGCTTCCAACTCACGAGCACCAAGGTCTTTAAGTGCATCGGCAAGGCGGCCTTGCTTAAAGTTAGCCACGCCCCGCACAGCAAGAAATTCCGAGTTTTGCGCCAATAGCGGGTCTTCCGCCAAAATACGCTCCAAAATACCCAAACATTCACCGGCCCTGCCGTGCGCTAAATAATAGCGCGCCAGCTTCCAGCGCACGTCGTTACGAGAATTGCTCGGCCGCAACGACAATTCATAAAATAGACGCGCTTTATTTTTGCGGTATTCCCAGCTTTCGCCAATACGCCAGTTAGCAAAATCAATCAGCCTAGAAAAGCCGGTATGAACATCGTCACCAATGCCTGTGGCCCGAGAAAGGCGAGACGCAGACAAAATATCATTCCCCGTTGAGCGGATAGAAATACCGTCTCTGTAGCGTTCAACATCTACAAAATCCGTCAGTGGGGTAACGATCACACCCTGTGCGCTTTCAAGTAGTTCTGCGGTCGCATAACTGTAGCTTTCAGCCAAGCCGTGCCCTTGTCGGCCCATCGGTACAATAACTATCTGGTCGCCAACGTCTGGGTCTTCTATTTCAATTTTTCGTCCGATATCTGTTGCAGATACAAAAATCTGCTGCCCTTTACCCGCTTCTTCACGGCGCACTGGTTTTAAAGGGAAACGTGGTTTAGCAGGCGTATCTTTCAGGTAAACAATCCAGTTATTTTGGTCACGCTCTACCACGGTACTTTGGTTCGCCCGTATTGCCATACGTAGCACGAGCGCATCAGGGTGCTCCCGCTGCTCCACTTGCCGTACCCGACCTGTAAAAAGCTGGCCAGCCTCGGCCAAACCTGTGGGGTCAAACTTATAGGGCTGGTCAAACACAATCCACAGCATACCACCACGCTCAAACACAGCTGATGCAACAGGTTCGCCTATGGCGAAATTCATAGATATGCCATTGTCTACCTCGGCGACAACTGCGGTAACAACGGTATCATCTGGCGATACAACATCGAAACCTTCCAATATTAAATCAGGGTTTTTCGTACGTGCAAGAGCTGCAACATCAATGACACTACGCCCGGTGCTAGCAGGTAAAGCCTGCGCCGGCTGCACGACTACTGGCTTAGGTAGTTCGATAATCGGCTCTGGGTCATCGTCGCTGCTGGCGTTGTCTTGCAAAGTATCAGCTGTGCCTGTTGGCGTATTTCCGCCAGTATCAACCGCAACAACAGTGTTCTGAGGCTCATCTGCCGGATTAGACCCTGCACTGTCTGCACTGTCACCTGTGTCAGTTGATGTTTCTGCAGCCTCGGTGCCAGCTGGACTATCAGCCGCAGATGGTGTGTCGGCGTTGTCTGCACTGCTTGCGGCATCTGTTACAGTGTCTCCGGTTACAGTGCCTCCGGTTACATCTGCGCCACTCGCATTTGCCGCCTGAGCCGTGTTCGCGGCCCCTATATTGGGTGCTGTGCTTGGTGTTGGTGTGGCGGTTGCAGTGTTTCGAGACGGCGCAATAGTATTTCTACGGAATGACCTAATTGGCAACACTGCGCCCTCATCTCCGCCATATACATCCAATATAACAAATTGGCCCGACCGAAAGTCCCGCGGCGACACACCTGAAACAACATCAAATGATATTATTGTATCCAATCCAGCGCGGGATGTTGTCGCATTGCCAATGCGCGTAAGGTCTTGCCCTCTAATTTTTGATAAATCGGTCCGGAAGCGTCCAGTGATTATAACCCTCAACCGGTTACCGGTTTTTTCCACTCGGTAAGCTGTATCTTCGGGCACATCGAGCACCACTCTCGAATAGTTAGACTGATTGGCCCCTTGTACTGTTATTCGTGGCCGAATATTTTGTGCAACTCTGGTCCGGGCAGCTGCCTTTTGAGCATTAGTATTTTGAGGCTCCGTTTGTGCGTAGATACCAGACAGCGCTGCGTCAACGGCCAAAAGGCTGCTGCTCATAGTAAGAATTTTAAGCCAACTAGAAAACGTCATACGGTCCAGTGCCCCTGCTTTCAGTTAGTATAACAATATCAACGCGTTCTATCAAATCTTCACGCTGTCGACGGCTACTTGTCACCGGAGGTCCGCCAGTATCGGCAAACCCTAATACGGTAACAGGATGTATATACCCAGAATCAGTCAAAATTCCGGCAACAATTCTGGCTCGTGCCATAGACAGTTCCCAATTCGAGCGATATTTGCCGTTTATGACGGGCGCACTATCCGTGTGCCCTGTGACTTTCAAGCGGTTTTCAATCTGTACCAAAGTGCCCGCTAATTGTTGTAGACCGCGAATAGCACCTGTTGCCAATTGGCTTTGCTTACGCTGAAACAACAAATCAGCAGGGATGGAGATGATCACGCTGTCACCATCAAGGTTAACGATTGATCCAGCCAATGTTGGCTGAGCGCCAATTGCTCGTTCAAACAGCACTTTCAAGTAATTAAGGTTTAAGCCTGCTCCCGGTGTTTTTTTGAGATGATCAGGCAATTCATGAGGGACAAGATCAATCCTTGGTCGCTCTGGGTTGAATTCCTGGGTCATTGAAGCCACAACCGACTTCCAACTTTCATAATGAACGGTACTCATTGAGGAGAGTAGTACAAAAAAAGTAAGTAATAAGGAAAGCAAATCAGCAAACGTTATCATCCAGCTACCGCCGGCGGGCTCCTTGTTTCTATGCAGTGTGCTTTCAGTATTGTAGGTCATGCCGTTATCTTTTCCTCGCGCCTTTTGGCGCGCTCGAAAAGACCGCAAGCATCTGCCCTTCAGGCACGGCTACAAACCCTGTTGTAAACACTCCGTCTTTAACGCCTTGTGACTTTAGGTACCGCGCCAAGGACCCCGCTCTGCGTACAGCAATTTCCTGAGACCTTGTCATCTCCCGTGCCACGGGTTTAATGCCAGAGCCAAACATAAAGGCTACTTGTTGCTCTCTGCCGTTCACCGGAATAGTCACCGCCTTTAGCAGCTGATTTAAAAAGCCTGTCATGCCAGCCTTCACACGAAAAGATCCGCGCTGGAACAGGTTTTCCACGGGAAACTGCACTTCAAAAGTTCCACCGCCAGCGGAAGAAAAGCGCCCTTTCAGGTTCATCTCAGCGAAGAAGCTTTTGCTGATTTGTTTCAGTACAGGGTTATTAGCAGCGTCATTACCGACAGTAGGATCAATATTAATTTGGGGGGCACGCACTTTAGCATCGTCATTAAAAGACGCATTAACACTATCCATAGCGGCTTCGGCTCGTTCGAACGCCTGATTTGAAACCGCGTTCAACAGGATAAAAAAGGCTAGCAGAATCAGGTACAGGCCAACAAACAGGCCCATTGTTGGGTCAGAACCAAATATCTTTTTGGTATTTTCTTCTGGTTCATACATACGTACTAATTTCTAGGGGCACTAACTCTTCTGGGCTTAAAATTCTACTACGACAAAATTATCTTTAGTCAAAACTCGCAAGTAACGCATCAATTTCAGCCTGGCTATTGCCTTCACCTTCAAGCTGCGGGCCGTGCAATAAATCGTCGTCATTAACAGCAACACCTTCATCATCAACGTTAATGTCTTCGTCATCTGCTTCAATATAATCGTCGCCAATCGCATCGGCTAACGCGTTAAGGCGCTCTTCCAAATGAGCGAATGTTTTGGTAACTTTTGAAATTCTTTGGCCCGTCAAATCCTGAAAACTTGATGCCTGAAAAAGATTTGCTGCTATATCAGCAAGTTTTACAGCGACAACATCATCTACTTCTTCAGCAATGACACTAATCGCATCTGCGGCATCCATAATAGTGCCTGCCGCTTCTTCTGTTGCATCAATAACTGCGTCAAGCTGCACCCCTGCATCAGGTATATCTTTTGCAGACATTGACTTAGCCTGCATTCCCATAAGCTCAACTTTGGCAGAATCAATGAATTGCAATAACTCTCGTAACTCGCTGGCCACTTTATCCATTTCATTGTCATGAGCAGTGCCCTGAACCAATGATCCAACGATGCTGGCGATTTCATCCACAGCAACAGAATCGCCTCGGTCTTCCCGTATCGCTTCTGCCCGTTCCTGCAAACTAATCGCAGCGGCCTGATTACCCATTGTTTAAGTTCCTTCCCCAAAAACCACTAACAAATATGCTAGCTACCTGACAAATCTTCCAACCGTGGTGGTTGAGCCCTAGTCGCCAATTCGGTCGTCAAAGCTGATGCTTTGCGCGGTGTCATTTTCGCCATCAAAGCGGCAACTTTTGAAGGTTTCATTCTCTGTACAAGATCAAGCTGTGTCTGCAATGCCAACCCCTCAAAACGTGGGGCAGCATCCTTAGGCTTCATAGTCTCATAAACCTTAACAATCGATTTAAGCTGATCATCTTGCCGATCTTCAAATAGACGTAAATGCCCTTTAATCTGCGTCTCTAAGACTTCCAGTCGAAGAATTTTATCGTCAATTTGTTTTTCTGTAGACGAAAGCAACTGGGCTTGCAATTCGATTTGCTGTTCACGTTGCTCTAATTTTATACGTCGCTGCCTAAGTTGATTAAGTATGCGCAGCTCATCACTATCCGGCAACCCTACTACTATGGGACGCCGACGGGGCTTCGCTACAGCGGCTTCCAAATTGGTGTCTTCCGGTGAGGCATCCTGAGCAGCCGCCTCTTGTGCATCTTCTTGTGCAAAAACCGGCTCCGCTAACAAATTCAACCCTGAATAAATATCAACAACTCGTAGCCCCAGCGCAGCACATGCAACAAAGATGACTACGGGGAAAAGTTTAAATCGGCTCGCTGTATTTTCACTCATGGCATCCACTCCGCTCGAAACACTATCGAGCCTCTTTTAACGCAGCTAAAATTTCTTCCTGTTTTTTCAGGTCTTTTGGTTTCGGCGCTTTGACGTTTTGTGCAATTCCAGAAGGGCCTGTTAAGCCACCTTCAATACGGTTTGCAAGATTATTGCCACTTTCAACCATCATTGACAATTCGTCAGCAATCACCTCTGCTTTGTGGCGTTCCAGTTTTAGCCGCCCTTCCACTTCTTCAGCAGAACTCCTTAAATTGACAACGCCTCGTTGCGCATTGGTAACAGCAGCGTTCAACTGGTCAACAAGTGATTTTAATTCTGCTTGCCCGGCTCTAATTGTACCAAGCCGCCGTGTAACAATCACACACATTACGATTGCCACAATTAACAATGCAGCAAGTATAGCATCAACTATCAGTTCTGAATACTCCATCATCCTCTATTGCCCCGCAGCATCATGGTCATTGCCTTTAAGACGCTCTGCGGTTTTGTGTATTTGCACAGCGACATGGTGGCCAGACCGTCCAATACTGCCGCTTACCATAGGGATATCACCACATTTCAAAACAATATCGTCTTTCGGCGTTTTATTGAGCATAATAGTTTGGCCTACTTTTAAATTCATCACATCCTTAAGGCTCATTGTGATTTCATCTAAAACAGCCTGCAAATCAACATTGGCTCTCCATAGTTCGGTTGCCAAATGAGTTTCCCAATACTATCTCGGCCAAATTTTTCGCCCATAAAGCGCTGGAGTAACAGTTCTCGCACAGGCTCTAAGGTCGCGTATGGGAACAAAAGCTCACACCGACCACCGCGGTCCTCCATATCTACCCGTAACTTAACGAGTACAGCAGCATTAGGCGGCCGGGCTATTGTTGCAAAGCGTGGGTTTGTCTCAAGGCGATCAAAAGTAAAGTTTACCGGGCTCAAAGGCTCAAAGGCACCACACATATCTTTCAAAATCACAGAAATCATACGCTCAACCAGCGTTTGTTCGATGGTTGTATAGGGCCGCCCCTCAATCCGCATCGCAGCGGTACCGCGTCTCCCCCCAAGCAACACATCCACAATGGAATAGATCAAACTGGAATCAATGGTCATCAAACCATAATTGTCCCATTCCTCAGCACGGAAAACAGCCAACATTGCAGGAAGAGGTATACTATTGAGATAATCACCAAAGCGAACCGAAGTGATGTTATCCAGCGATACTTCAATATTGTCAGACGTGAAATTACGGAGCGACGTAGACATCATCCGGACCATGCGATCAAAGATAATATCCAACATCGGCAGGCGTTCATAAGAAACGAGCGCAGTATTAATCAGGGCATGAATACCCGTCATTTCACCGTCACCGCCGTCACCGTCAAAGCCTAACAGGCTGTCAATTTCATTCTGATCTAGTACACGCCCCGACGCGGCCCCCCCAGCAGCATCATCATCAGCTTCGGCACCACCTTCGTCGGCCATGGCTTCCCACTCGGCAGCCATTTCTTCCTGATCTTCACCGTCTTCCTCTGCCATCGCTGCCCATTCGGCAGCAACTGCGTCATCATCTACTGGTTCGTCATCATCCGCCATCAAAAATCCTTATACAGCAGAAACATTAAGGAATTAACCTTGTATCAAAAACTGCCTGAACAGCACATCTTTTACGCGTGTCGGTGCCACGGCCTGATTGATACGCATCAACAATTCTTCTTTTAGCCGAAATACACCGGCAGCCCCTTGTAAGTCTTCAGGGCGAAGCTCTCTCATATAAGCGTTGAACTCGTCGAGTATACGCGGCATTTTGGCCTCGAGGTCTGCAATGTAGCTCTCTCTGTCCACTTCCAATGAGATCTGCGCCTTCAAAAAGCTTGCGCCTTGCCCGCCTGTATTCAAATTATAAAGCTGATCCGGTAACGCGAGAAAAAGTGTTTTTAATTCCTCAATGGGCTTGTCTTGTTCAAGCCGCTCCTGATCTTTCTTTTCTGCGGCTTCCTGAGCCATTCTTTCAATTTCGGCATCGCCCGTATCTTCCTCTGGCACTTCTTCTCCACCACCACCAAAGAAACTCATAACTCCAAAGCCAACGAGTATAAGGACAACAAGGCCAGCACCTGCGACAACCATTTTTTTGCCACTAATGGATTTCTTTTCCAAACCTTCAACGAGCTCAGCTTCGCCGAGGGTCTCATCCATTTTATCGTCATCTTCAGCCATTCAACCCGCCAATCTGTTTATTTGCCCAACACAGCATATTTAAAATATATTCTTATTATATGCCAATTTCAGGCCAACTTATAGTTTTTGCACACTTTATCTTTGAGCCAAACCTGACACGCCCCTATACCAATGCAAGCGCAGCTTAAAAAAAACATCAAAAATGCTGCAGTTTTCTATACTCCATGCGGGTTTTAGCCCGCACAAAAAACCTACACTGCAGAATTCGCCTCTTACCGGCAAAATATTGGCGGCAAAGATTACCAAACGCAAGCTTTATCCGCACTAAACCACTCACAAGCTATTGAAAATACTAAATTTTACGAACTGGCACGTTTCCTGCTGATATCTCGGCAAAGCAAATCTGTAAAAAGCAGAAAATTGCGAATATCTGTGAAAAGCAGAAAACTGCGAATGCAGGAGAAGGTAAGATGGATACGGCCCTTTATGTTGGTTTGGCTCATAAAGCTGCACTTAAAAGAAGAATGGATGTGGTTGCACACAATATTGCAAACATGTCCACCACAGCGTTCAATAGAGAACGTGTAGTTTTCCGCCAGCTTCTTATAGATGCACCTGGCGCGGCAGCCACGACAGGTGGCAAAATATCATATGTACAAGACCACGGCATTGTCCGGAACTTGAAGCCTGGCACGCTTGTCCCATCCTCTAACCCGCTGGATGTATTCATCCAGGGCAGAGGGTACTTAACGGTACAAGACGCTACCGGTGAAACACTTTACACCCGAAATGGCCGTATGACGCTGAATGCAGACAGGAACCTTACACTCCTTTCGGGCCATTTGGTACTGGACGACGGTGGCCAGCCCATCCAGTTCGACGAAGATGAAGTTGATTTTCACATTGCTGATGATGGTACTCTTTCCAGTAGTACCGGTGAAAAAGGCAAACTTGGCCTTGCTCAGTTTAGAAATGAACAAGGAATGAAGCGCAGAGGGTCTTCTCTCTATGAGACGACACAAACGCCCGTGCCCCCAGAAAACCTGACAGATATTTCCCTACGTGCAAAAGCATTTGAAAGCTCAAACGTAAATGCCATCGAATCCATGGTGGAAATGATCAATGTCATGCGTGCATACCAAAACGCATCAAAAACCGGCTCTAGTTATGAGGATATGCGTAAAGACGCCCTCAATCGGCTGGCCCGCGTTCGCTAAAGCGCGATCGCATTAATCGGCCACTAGCCGAAACCTGAGGAAAGGATAGACCAATGAAAGCTTTAAGTACCGCCGCGACCGGCATGCTGGCACAACAGTTAAACATTGATGTGCTCGCGAATAACATCGCAAATATGAACACCACTGGTTTCAAACGCTCACGGGCAGAGTTTCAAGATCTGCTCTACCAGAACATTGAGCGCGTTGGCGCCAACTCCTCTGATGCAGGCACTGTAACACCAAGCGGCATTCAAGTGGGTGTTGGTGTTCGCACCGCCGGTGTATACAGGATTTCGGACCAAGGAGCGTTGCAAAACACCGGCAACCAATATGATGTTGCCATCAACGGTAAAGGCTTCTTCCGCATTCAATTACCAGACGGTCAAGATGCCTATACCAGAGCAGGCTCTTTCCAAGTGGACCAGAACGGTCAGATTGTTACACCAGAAGGATACCCGGTGCAGACCGCTGTGAATATCCCGCAGGGCACCATTGATGTAACCATCAACTCACAAGGTGAGATTAGTGCCAAATTGGATGGCCAGCCTGCACCGCAAGCACTGGGCCAATTTGACCTTGCTATATTTCCTAACGAAGGCGGACTAGAAGCCATCGGCGGCAACCTTTACCTTGAATCACAAGCATCAGGTAACGCCAACCTAGGCACACCCGGGCAAGATGGCTTTGGCTCAATATTCCAGGGAAATCTCGAGAATTCCAACGTGAATGCCGTTAGTGCAATCACCGCGATGATCTCCGCTCAGCGTGCCTATGACTTGAATTCAAAAGTCATCCAAACCGCTGATGAAATGCTACAGGCCGCTAATAACCTTCGCTAACTAGGCCTGTGACAAAAAAATGATCCCGTAACTTAGGATAAGATGATGTCTTTCGGTAGCAAAAATAAAATGTCTCTCCTTAAACCAGCACTGTTAGGCTGTGTATTGATTGTCGCCTCAAATGCGGTAACTGCGGCTTCTGAGCTGAGAGAAACATTGTCTACCGAAGCTGCGGTTATTCGTCTGAATGACTTATTTACGGATGTTGGTGAAGCTGGCAATGAAGTTATCATGTCGGCCCCTGCCCCTGGTAAGCGCAAAACCATCACGAGCTTTGAACTCAACCGTATTGCAAACCGTTATAAATTAGATTGGGAACGCCCCGCATATTTAAAGCGGGTGGAAGTCAGCCGTGACGGTACTCGTTTCAACACAGCATCATTGATGCCCGCCATCATTGAGCAAATTCGTGATGCAGGCATGGATGCTGACATTCAAATAAAAATTCATGGTCGTAAAAAAGGGTTTTACTTACCTATCGGCTATAGCCCTGAAGAGCTCACATTTGACAGCTTTGAACTGAATGGCCAGCAAACCAGATTCTCAGCGGTTATACTGCTGCCAACGAGCGACACAAAATATGAAGATATTCGCATCTCCGGCGTTGTACAGGAGGTACGATTAATCCCCATGTTAAGCCGCCTTATCACACCGGGTGAAGTAATCACCGAAGACGATATCCAGTGGAAAAAACATCCGAGTAAACGGATCAATATGCGGACAATTGTCAGCGCCAATAACTTGATTGGCCAAACAGTGAGGCGGGCGATGCTACCCGGCAAGCTGTTGATTAAAAATAATATTGTCAGGCCCATCATGATCGCTAAAGGCAGCATTGTTTCCATAACACTACGCTCTGGCGCCCTAACATTGAGAGCAAAAGGTCGCGCCCTTACCAACGGTGGTAAAGGCGATACCATTCGCATCATGAACACCGGTAGCAAGCGCACCTTGGAAGCCACAGTTATTAGCCCCAATAAAGTAGAAGTACACGTACGCCCCATCATCACGTTGGCGGCAAGATAAAGGAGACCCCAAGATGACCAACAATATAGTGAAGAAAATAGGAATGGGTCTGCTGATTGTCTCCTTATCCGCTTGCGGCGCAGCCGGACGGATAGCCGACATTGGCAAGCCGCCAGAATTGACGCCAATCAAAGATATAAAAGCTCCGGCTGCCCAGCGTTCAATTAGCCTGCCAATGCCCATCACCAAACCAGCGCGGTATCAGGCAAATTCATTATGGCGCACAGGGGCGAGAGCTTTCTTTAAAGATCAGAGAGCCTCAAAAATTGGCGACATTCTGACAGTGAACATTGCGATTTCAGACAGCGCTAGCATTGGCAACACCAGCAGCCGTGCGCGCACTACAGCTGAAACTGCAGGCCTGACCAATTTCCTTGGGCTTGAGCAAGGCATTCGCAGCCTGGTGCATGGTTCTGCACCTGTGAATGCAGACGGAACTGCTGCAACTGACAACCGCCCAACCGTTGACCCGGCCACACTTGTTGGGGCAGATTCTACAACATCCTATAATGGTACAGGGGCAGTAAACCGTAGTGAAGCCATCAATATGGTCATAGCCGCCATTGTTACGGACGTATTGCCAAACGGCAACCTTGTTATCCAAGCACGCCAAGAAGTACGCGTTAATTTTGAAAAACGCGAAATGCTGCTAGCCGGCATTATTCGCCCAGAGGATATCTCATCAACCAATGAGATTTCCCACACCAAGATAGCCGAAGCCCGCATTAGCTACGGGGGCAAAGGTCAAATTACAGATGTCCAACAGCCACGTTATGGGACCCAACTGTATGACATCATATTCCCATTTTAATGAAGAAGGAGACGTACTGACGAAAACTAGGACTACTTACCGAATAAAAAGCCAACTTATTTACGCCAACGAGCGTAACGGCCGGGAGCAAAGCTTCCGGCCCTTTTTTTGTTAAAATGCCAAAAACTCGTTCTTTCTCGGTCAAAAAGGCATATTTGAACATAAAAAAGGGAGCCTAAGCTCCCTAATTAATACGCCAGCGATACCGGTACTTATTCGTCGCGATGAACACGCTCTGAGCGCTCATGCGCTTCTTGTGATTCAATCGTCATCGTGGCAATAGGCCGCGCGTCCAACCTGCGCAAGCTAATCGGCTCGCCAGTTTTATCACAATAGCCAAATTCACCTTCTTCAATGCGGCGTAAAGCAGAATCGATTTTAGTAACCAATTTACGCTGACGATCACGCGTCCTCAATTCAACAGACCAATCGGTCTCTGAAGAAGCCCTGTCGGCCACATCAGGCTCGCGCAAATCATCCTGTTGCAAATTCTGTAGAGTTTCTGCAGAATCGCGCAACAATTCATCCCGCCATGCTTCCAGTTTTTGCCGGAAATACTCGAGATGCATTTCATTCATGAATTCTTCATCAGGCGATGGCATATAGCCTTCAGGCAATTCAATTGATCTGGTAGTTTCAGTCATTACCACTCCCAAACATATAGACAGACAAGCCTTTGCCTCAAAACATCCCTAAAAAGGCCCGGGGCGTTATATAGAGTTTTCATTGCCAACACACAAGCGACAATAGAATTTTATCACATTAGAGCAGCATTTTGCTAAAAGAAGGTAAATTGAGCTACTGAAACTAAAGGCCTAACTTGGCTAGCTCAACTTCAGCTCTCAGCTCAATTTCAGATAATAGTTCATTCAATTTCGGATCATCAGTCTTATTTTGCTGATTCCTTGCCAGTGCAGCCAGGTTTCGTAAGTTTGGAACAGGGATAGCACCAAGCAATATCCCTTTCCGAATTTCTTCCATCACATCGAGCATTTCTTCCGCCCGCATAAGGCCTTT
>JAESTR010000110.1 GCA_016763495.1 Kordiimonadaceae bacterium | reverse complement strand
ACAGTGCGGCTTGAATATAAGGGCAAGGACGGAGAGGATTATATTCTCAACCTTATGGACACGCCGGGCCATGTGGATTTTGCCTATGAAGTCAGCCGTTGTTTGGCCGCCTGTGAAGGCTCATTGCTTGTTGTAGACGCCAGCCAGGGCGTGGAAGCGCAAACGCTCGCTAACGTGTATCAGGCGATGGACAATAATCACGAGATTGTGCCTGTACTCAATAAGATTGATCTGCCTGCAGCCGAGCCTGAGCGTGTCCGCACTCAGATTGAAGATGTGATCGGCATTGATGCCTCTGGCGCTATATTATGCTCTGCAAAATCTGGCATAGGGATCGAAGACGTACTGGATAGTATTGTTGAGCATCTACCGGCCCCACAAGGGGAGCGCAATGCACCGCTAAAGGCGCTGCTAGTTGATAGTTGGTATGATTCCTATTTGGGCGTGATGGTACTGGTACGTGTGATTGACGGCGTTGTTAAAAAAGGTCAACTGATACAAATGATGGCGGCGGGCAGCGAACATAAAGTTGACCGTGTCGGTGTGTTTACGCCTAAAGGCGTTGAAGTGGATGAGCTTGGCCCTGGGGAAGTGGGCTATATTACAGCATCGATCAAGGAAGTCGCTGATACCCACGTAGGGGATACAATCACTGATTTAAAGAAGCCTTGTACGGAAGCGTTACCGGGCTTCCAGCCTAGCCGTTCTGTTGTGTTTTGTGGCCTATTCCCCGCCGATACCGCCGAGTTTGAGCAGCTGAAAGAAGCGCTCGCAAGGCTTAGATTGAATGACGCTAGTTTCGAGTATGAAACTGAAAGTTCTACAGCCCTTGGATTTGGCTTTCGCTGTGGTTTCCTTGGCATGTTGCATTTGGAAATTATTCAGGAACGCATCAACCGCGAGTTTGATATTGAGCTTATCACCACTAGCCCAAGCGTGATCTATAATATCTATATGCACAAAGGCGACATGATCCAGCTGCATAATCCGGCTGATATGCCTGAAGTGACACGCATTGACCGGATAGAAGAGCCTTGGATTGATGCAACAATATTGGTGCCAGATGAGTATTTGGGCGTCGTATTGAAGCTATGTGAAGACAAACGCGGCATTCAGCAGGATCTGACGTATGTTGGCTCTCGTGCAATGCTGAAATATAAATTGCCACTTAATGAAGTGGTGTATGACTTTTATGACCGCTTGAAGTCAGTTTCGCGCGGGTATGCAAGCTTTGACTATGATATGTGCGGGCATGAGCCTTCGGACCTTGTTAAATTGACCATTCTTGTGAACGCAGAGCCTGTTGATGCGCTGTCCATGTTGGTGCACCGAACCGCTGCTCAAGCCCGCGGTAGTGCGCTGTGTGACCGTTTGAAAGATTTGATCCCGCGTCAATTATTTAAAATTCCAATCCAAGCAGCCATTGGCGGCAAAGTGATTGCGCGTGAGACAATTTCAGCTATGCGGAAAGACGTGACAGCCAAATGTTATGGCGGTGATATGACGCGTAAGAAGAAACTTCTAGAGAAGCAGAAGAAGGGTAAAGCCAAAATGCGTATGTACGGGAAAGTAGAAATTCCTCACAGCGCGTTCATTGCTGCTCTTAAAATGCGCGAGACCTAAAAAATTCACGAAATTCAAGGTTGCAAACTCGCCCTAACATGGTGTTTGGGCGGATCCGCAGCCATACTTTTTTTGCCCTAAAGCTGTTGCTAAGCAAGGCTTTTACAAAAAGTTCAAACAATTTTCATAAAAATTGCAATAAAGCATGCTTGTTTACCGGTTGTTAACGCCCCCCAACGTATAAAGAAGATGCTGATACAGCCTAATAGCTCCCTTGATCTGACTGTGTCACCGCGGAACCGCATGTCCTCCCCCGATTGCGGTTCCGCTTTCTTATGAGCGCATCACAGTGGATCCTCCCGTTAAAATTATTCGAAAATTTCAGTTTGAATCTGTGTACTTGCGCCAAATATTTTGTTTATGCGCCTGAGCCTCACAATACGAGTACAGATTATAAAACTGCCAGCCAGCCGTACCTATCATTTCCTTGTTGCAACCGGGTAAAAGTTGTTTTCTAATAGAGTCTTAGAAAAGCTACGGGGTTTCTTATGCGATTTTCGGTGCTAATGTGCCTACGGAATGTACTACTGCCAATATGTTTGGTGGTATTCTCTCAGCAAGCTGTCTCGCAGAGCGGTGAAGTAGACCCCCGCCAGTTGGCGCTAGATATATACAGCGGCATCAACCGTGGCTCCCCCGAAGCATCCATAGCCCTAAAGGTCCGGGGGATCATATCTGTTTTTCGCTATCGGTGCGTGCGTGTTACCGACTATCAAGTGTTTTCCCTCAGGCCAAACCTCACTGATTTGAAAGTTAAATGCAGCGGTGATTCGCTGTATGGCGTCACTGTTGCCTCCAACGGTTTTGTTTCTGTATATGGCGGTAACGGGATGTTGTCGGGGCTCGATCGCCGTGATGCCATCATTTATAGCTTTGGGTCTGAAGGCGAATTGGACCAAGATTCCACCCTTACAATTGATCAAGCGTTAGATGACACTGCTGTCAGGTTTGAGCTTGGCAGTGAATATGACTATCTTTATTTGCTAGGCATGTTTGTGATGATTTTGGCTGCTGCTATTGTGGGCTTTTTAGTCTGGCTAAAGGTTTGGCGCTCAAAAGTAGGGCGGAAACCACGTTCGCGTTTCAAGCCAATGAGAAAACACCGGGTCAGCCCGACGAGTGTAACAAAAGATCAAATGCTGGCAGAAAGCACAGAAGTTGCCAAATATATCCACCGGCACCCAAGTGGCGTTTTGATAGCGGTAGGCAAAAAAGGAAAACGGCGTTTTTTCAAGTCCATGTTTTGGGCGCTTGTTTATGCCCGGGTGGGCATACGTGCTTTTGAGGCTTCTTTTTCATTGCGTAGTCCAGGTGAAGAAGCCGATGAAAGATTCGAGTAAATCTTTAATGGCACCTAGCCTGCTTAAGACAGGCTGATGATCACCGGCGGAAAGGTGATTCCCATGTAATGCCTGTCAGGGTTGAAAATAGATGCGCACCAAATACGAAGAAAATTATCAGCAGCATAAATTGTAATGTATGTGCGGACATAAATGGCACTGTGCCTAATTGACGCCTTTTCTCTCGCCAACCAATGAATGCCCACAGGGTAGCGCAGATAACTAAACCTATGAAGGTGTGAAGGGCAGACATAGTCGCATACTCAAGATTGTAAGGTTATGTGAGAAATCATATCGGCGAGAAAGCGTTGACTTACAAGTATTATAATAAACGCCAAATGGTGTTTTAAATACTGGTGGAGGTGTCAATTAGTTTTTGGGTTAAACTCCGGTCTGCCAAAATAATAGCCTTGGGCGTAATCAACACCCAACGAACGCAGTAAGTCGCTTTGAAACTTTGTTTCTACATGGCCACCGATCGTCTTGATGTTTAGATCGTTACAGAGTTTGACCATAGACAGCAAGAATGTCGGTTTATAACCATCTTGCGTCATTTCCGTCACATAGCTGCCTGAGATTTTTACATAATCAACATTGAACGAACGTAGATACTGATAGCCTGCCGCGCCTGCTCCGAAATCACCAAGACAAATTTGGTATCCAACAGACTTAAGGTCATTCAGTATGGCTTCCACTTGCTCCAGGTTTCCCACTGCTGCGGTATCTGTCAATTCCAGTAAAATGGAACGAGAAATATCACGGGCTTCCTTCAACGTGCTAACTAACGCGCTTGTAAAACGCCCGCTGTCCAATGTTCGGCCTGATAAATTGACACCAAGTGTTAACGGGGTGCCTAGTTTTTTCAATTTTCGCACATAGTCGATGGCTTTTTTGCAAAGAGCAATATCAAACTCCTCAATAATGCCCACATCTTCAGCAAATTTTATAACTTCGAGCGGAGAGCGTTGTTCGCCGTCATCATCAAATCTACTCAATATTTCATTGTGATGGATGTCCCCCCCTTGAAGGGACACCACAGGCTGAAACGCGATTTTGAAATTTCCCGTTTCTGTCATGGTATGCATTTCTGATACTCGGCGCTGAGTTTCAGTAGCCATTTCTTCAAACGCTTCGCTAAGCGTATCAAAATTCATGGAGCCAGGATTCTTGCAGAATTTATTTAACATGTATGACAGTGTGCGTAAAATCTGGTCCTCAGACACATCAGAGCCACCAGATGCAACTGTAGAATATGTGGTTTTAAGCGAAATATTTTTATCTAGCTTTTGCAAGCTAGCATTCAGTTGCTGGCCATCAGCTTTGGTCCGGTGTAAGAAAGCAAAGTGTTTCTCACCAATTTGCCCCGCTGTTTGGCCGTCTACCGACACAGTTTTCAAATGTGCTGCAACTTGGGCTAAAAGTTGGCGCATATATTTAGGGCCGAATTTTTCCTGTGCTTCTTTCAGGCCGTCAACTTCAACGGCCGTTACATAAATGTTGCTGTTGGTTTTGTCCGCCATGGTTTCAGCTGCCAATGCCAAAAAGGCATCTTGAGACAAAAGGCCCGTTTCCTCGTTAGTATCACTGAAGCCTCCAGCGCCAAGAGGTGCTGCACGGAGAGCCAGGAAAATACGGTCATTGTCACCGGGCATACCAAGCGCAAAGGCACGCAGCGCTATGCTTCGGTTTCCTTCAGACATAAAACGTAGCGGGATAGGGCCAATGCGGCCTTTGTGTTTCAAATGATGTGAAAGAGCTGAATAGATTTGCTGGTCGTCTGGGTCTAAAATATCGTTGATATTTTGCCCAACAAGGGGGGTATTCTTGTTACGCCCAATGCGTTCAGCTGCTCCTCCTTCATATAAGATTTGACCGTCAGGTCCAACTTCTAGAAAAATTTCAGCTGCGGCAAAAGCAAAGGCGACAAAGCGTTCCCGCTCCTTTTTAAGTTCTTTTAAAACCCCTGTCATGCCGATCCTTAGGTTTGGTGTGCCTGCTCAGCACTAATATAGGACTGTCAAAAAAAAACGCTATCTTAAACAAAAGCATCGTGCAGAAATAAGCAGGAGGTTTCATTCTTGTGGGTTGGCTATTGCTCTGCTAATTTGCATTCATAAAATAGGGGAGGATAACCAGTGAAATATACATTATATATTGCAGGCGGCTTGATACTGTTCAGCGGGCTAACCGCAGCACAGGGTGCAGACGAGAAATTCACAGCAACAGATATATTCCAGTTAGAATATGCCACAAGCCCGCGTATTGCCCCGAGTGGCACGTCTGTTGTTTATGAGCGTAAAAGCATGGACATTATGTCAGACAGCCAACGGACCAATATATGGTCTGTTGATTTGGACGGCACTAATCACAGGCCGGTATTGTCTGGAAAAGCGCATTATAGCATGCCCCGTTTCTCCCCAGACGGTACACGTATGGCGTATGTATCGTCGGTTGAAGGAAAAACACAATTATATGTGCAGTGGCTTGATACAGGGCAAACCGCCCGAGTGACTGATGTGCAATTTTCACCGTCACAGTTAAGCTGGTCACCCGACGGAAAAACAATTGCCTTCATGATGTTTGTACCTACAAAGCCGGCATCGCTATATTCACTGCCAAAGAAGCCAAAAGGGGCTAAATGGGCCGAGAATGCAGCTGTAGTAGATCAAGTTACCTACCGATCTGATGGCCGCCCGGGCTTGTTACCATCTGGATATTCTCATGTGTTTGTAGTACCCGCTGACGGTGGCACCCCCCGCCAGATTACAGATGGTGCGTTCAATCATAGGGGGACTATTGGCTGGCTGAGCGATTCTAGCTCAGTGATCTTTTCTGCCAATCTGAACGAAAATTGGCGCTTAAACCCTATTGAAAGTGATATTTACGCTGCGAATATAGTCAGTGGTGACTTGACGCGACTGACTGATCGGGTGGGGCCAGACAGCAGCCCTCAGGTTTCACCAGATGGCAGCCTTATTGCGTATGTTGGCTTTGATGACAGGGAGTTGTCTCACCAAGAAAGCCAGCTTTATGTGATGGCTGTTGATGGGTCTGACAAGCGGCCCCTTACCCCTGATTTAGACCGCAGTATTGATGATGTACAATGGGCAGCTGACGGGAAAGGTCTCTATTATTCGTATGACGATGCAGGCAAGCGTTTGGTGGCTTATGCTAGTTTGTCAGGTGGTTCACGGGTCATTAGCAATAAGCTGGGGGGTGAATCTCTTGGCAGGCCTTACACCAGCGGGAGCTTTCGTGCTGCACCAGATGGGCGCATGGTTTTCACTCAGTCAAGCGTTGCACGCCCTGCAGATTTGGCAGTGGTAGACCGTATCGGTCGCACGGTGCAATTGACGCACTTGAATGATGATCTGCTTGGTAACAAGTCAATGGGCACTATTGAAGACATGAGTATAGCGTCAAGTTTGGATGGTAGGCCGATACAGGCATGGATGCTTAAGCCCGCAGGTTATGAAGCCGGGATGCAATACCCGTTGATACTTGAAATTCACGGCGGTCCGCACGCGGCTTACGGCCCTCACTTTAGTGCTGAAGGGCAATATTATGCAGCCGCAGGATATATGGTGCTTTTTGTTAATCCGCGCGGCAGCTCGTCGTACGGTGAAGATTATGGCAACCTTATCCACCATACATACCCGGCACAGGATTATAATGACCTTATGGATGCGGTGGATGCCACCGTCGCTT
>JAESTR010000109.1 GCA_016763495.1 Kordiimonadaceae bacterium | reverse complement strand
CTAGAACAGGCGCGAAAATGATAATGAAGGCAGGATTCAAAGACTGAACCTGTGACGCTTTCACATCAAACCAGCCCATTACATTCAAATCAAACTGCTCATCAGCCAGCACTGTCAAGCTCGCAGCTTGTTGTTCAAATAAGGCCCAAAAAACTGACAGCACAGCAATTAGGAAACATGCCACCGCAAGTTTTTGCATATCTTCTTTGCTGCAATTCCTAACACCGTAATACATGATGTACGCAATCATGAGTATGCCTACAATGCCCAGCATTTGTCCCACCAAGTCTTGGTATTGCATCATAATCCATGCAACACCAACCAGAGCAAAACCAAACAGGTAAATCGTGTATTCTTTACTGATGCCAAGGGCTGATTTTTCTTTCAGCACGGCTTCATCTGGTGCATCCGCACGGCCATCAAGAAACTTCTGGCCCCATAAGAAAACAAGTAGACCAAACAGCATGCCAATACCAGCAAGGCTAAAGCCATAATTCCAACCGTAGACTTCGCCTACATACCCAACACCAACAGTGGACAACACGGAACCAACGTTAATACCCATATAGAAGAGGGTGAAACCGCCGTCTCTGCGAGGGTCGTTCGGGCCATATAAAGAACCAACGATAGTGGAAATATTGGCTTTCAAGAAGCCAACACCTGTGATGATAAGTGCGAGCGAGAAGAAGAAAACCTTCAGGTAAAACTCATCACGCACAATCTCACCGGCTTCAACATAAGCCTGCGGCCCATGAAGCGCCATCAAGCTATGCCCTGCCACCAGCAATAGTGCACCGTATGTAACAGCTTTTCGGCTACCCAAATAGCGGTCTGCCATAAAGCCACCAATGATAGGCATCATATACACAAGGCCCGCGTATGCAGCATAAATCAAGCTCGCTTCGGCATTGGTGAAAAGGTGATATTTAATAAGATAAAGAACCAATATGGTGCGCATACCATAGTATGAAAAGCGCTCCCACATTTCGGTTAAGAAGCAAATGGATAGACCAATTGGATGGCCCATGAATTCCCTTTGCTGCGACCCTTCGGTCGACGCAGTAACTGTGCTCACTACAAGCCCCCTCATTTATTTTTGTGTGCTACTTTAAAAGCAGCATCCCCTACTCTTTCTGTCGTCACCTTCCCAAGGCACCGACAACAGACTCCCTAAAAAACACAATTTGGCCCTAAGCGAAAGAAAATTGCGCGGTGCTAACAGATATTTTACTGCAAGCCCCCACCGAGGTACCTATTAAAAAAATTAACAGAACTTGTATAATGCTGCCGCCTCTCAGCTTCTCGCTTCAACTGATGCTCCGCACCATTAATGGGATAAAACTCATAATTTTTACCCAGTTTTGCCAGCGCATCTGCCATCAACACACCGTGCTGATACGGCACATTTCTGTCCTGTGTAGAATGCAGCATCAATACAGGCATGCGAACGAGCGACGCACGGTAAAGCGGCGATCTGCGCTTAAGAGACCGTAAAGATAAATTTCCCAATATCCGCGGTACTGTCAAATCACTGAATCTATTTTCTGACAAATATGAAATGAGGTGAGGCAATGACGTTACACCGTTCAAACTATAGGCGCAGGCAAACAGATCATCATCTTTAAGTGCGGACAATAAAGCTGCATACCCCCCATACGAGCCCCCAGATACACACATGTTTCCAGCGTCATTTATGCCTTCGTCTACCAGCCACTTACCCGCAGCGCGCACATCGCTTTGCATATTCCGGCCCCATTCTGCATAGCCCGCTTTTCGCCACCTTTCCCCGTAGCCGCTCGAACCGCGAAAATTAGGTTGCAGCACATTATAGCCATTGGCCACAAGCCAGCTAACATAGGGGTTATAGCGGTCCCGAGTGCGTCTTACTGGCCCACCATGTATCAGCAAAATACTTTTATCAGGCAGCCCTTCATTTGAATAGCTGAGCAAAGCGTGCATGTTTTGCCGTATTTTCCTGACCTTTATGGCAACCCCGCTAGTGTTTATTATCGGCAGCGAAACTTTCTCTGGTTCCTGCGGCAAGGCGGTAAGGGTGTCAGCTTCCCTGTCAAATAAATAATATCGGGAGGGCGTGCTTCTATCACTGCGGGCGATTAGGCTACGTCTGCCATCTCTGCTTGATGACAGGAGCTTAACAGTACCTGTACTAATACGCTTCGCGATAGCTACCAGTTCAGACCGCTGTGCTTTTTGCCAAACAATAGTGGTCAATTGCTCGGCCACATACGTGGCACCCACTGCCATATCCGTTACAGGGTCAATAAGGGCTGAGGAAATATCATAAACTTTATGACCCGCGAGCCGTTTTTGCATTTTACCGCTCGCAATTTGCATGCGCCATAATTCTCGCGTATTCGACACATGAGCCGACAGCACCAAAGCTGTTGCGCCGCCTGTTTCCACTGCAAGCACAGAATAGGCTGGGCCAGTAAAATAGTCGCGGCGAGATATGGTTTTCCAGCTTCCGTCAGCACGGCGACTATACAAATATTGTTTACGGGCTTTATACCCTTCACCCAAATGCACCTCGCCTTCCGGCGATGCATACCAGCGAATGATAGGCTTCCATGCACTGACTATTTTTTCTGATTTCCCAGTGATTGCATCCACTTGGTACACTGCAGGGTACCCAGGCTGCCCGGGGTCCTCCCACTGCATCAAGATACTGGTTGGATCATCGGGTAAGTGGCTAAGCAGTATAGGCGGCAGTTCGTCAGGGCGCGGCCCTCGGCCTTCAATAAGCGGGCGCAAACGCTTTATGTGAGCGTCATATAGCACCAAGCCTTTATCCTTAAGGGACAACAACAGGCGGCCGCCGCCAACCCACGCAAGCCACCTGATCTCTAACCGGCTGTATGGTAATTCCTCTGCATTCAAAAACGCACCATTGGCACGCCAAACCGTCACTCTGCTGCTGCCATCATCTTGCCGAATAAGCGCGGCAAGAAAATGCCCATCGGCTGAAATAGATGGCGCCGCCAGATACGGTGCGCTTACAAGTCTGTCCAATACAGTAGCTTCAATTGCAACTAACTGCCCGCCCCCAACAAAAAATGACATGAGGATGCAATAGGTAATTTTAAGTAAACTTGCTGAGCGCCTGATAAACATGAGAAAAACCTACCACGCAGTGACCTTTGAGCACATGCCTTTTTTACTACTATTAACGATATTGAGAAGCGCAAAATATACGGCTGAAACCTAACAAGTCCATAATTTCAACCAGATTTATATTTTAGACTCACCATTCCAGTAATTGTATGGCATAGTTTCATTCTGTTTTAGGAACATAACACTGGAAAAATAGCAATGTCTACGCAGTGGCAAACATTAAAACCAAGCGACATTTTGTCGTCAGAGCAATCCCATGCACTGCGCCAACGGTCAGACATAAAAGGGCTCTTGCTCATTATACACTGCTGGGCAGTCATTGCAGGTACAATGGCCCTATATGTCATTTTCCCAAACCCCATAACCCTACTTATTGGCATTATACTGGTGGGTGGCCGGCAGCTAGGCCTTGCTATTTTAATGCATGAAGGTAGCCACGGCATGCTGTTCAAAAGCCGCAACTTGAATGAGCGCTTAACTCAATGGCTCACTGCTTGGCCAATGATACTGGATGTGAAAGCCTACCGAATTCGCCATATGGCCCACCACAGATTTACCCGCACAGACAAAGACCCGGAGAATTTTCTCTACACACCCTTTCCGGTGACCCGCCCAAGCATGGCTCGAAAATTTCTGCGCGACTTAACTGGCATTGTATTTGTGCGCGGGACCGTAGGCCTATTTTCCTACATCCGCGGAAGCAAAGAAGGGCGCACCAACCGGCTATTAAACTTCTACGGCGGGCCCATTGTGTTCAACGTTTTAATGGCATTGGCCTTTGCTAGCGCAGGGCGCATAGACCTTTTTCTATTATTGTGGCTACTTCCCATGGCGACCAGCTACCAATTATTTCTGCGTATACGTAATATCGCGGAACACTCAACCATGCCAAGCCTATCAGACCCCCTGCAAAACAGCCGTACTACAATGGCGAGTTTACTGGCGCGCACAACCGTTGCGCCCTACTGGGTGAATTATCACATCGAGCATCACTTGATGCCCTATGTACCTTGCTATCGGTTGCCTGAGATCCACCGTATCTTGATTGAAAAGGGCTATGGTGACCGCATGGAAATCCAACAAAATTATCGAGACGTGTTGCGTCTGAATGCTTCAGCATAAAGCTTTAAGCACCACCCCACTGGTAGCAAACTAGTATATACAGTGGGTTTTTGTAAGATATGCACTATTTTACTCTGATAAGATCACATGTAATTTTGCACTAACATTCAACCCTGGGGAGGGATATCCAGATGTCAGTTAAAACAGGTATTAAAGTCGCCGTTGCAGGCGCTATCGCTTACGGCGCCTATGCCGCATTCAACTTTGGCATGGGTTTCTACGAGCTTGCCACGTTTTATGACCCAGAAAAAATTACCGTAAATTTCCGTACTACAGCGACTAAATTTCCGCACAGAGTGATGAAACCGGCTGATGTCTGGACATTTGACCGGGCGGATACAGAAATTACCTTGCCCGAAACATTCATCTACAATGGTCAAGAACGGTCCTTTGCTGCTTTACTAGAGACCACAGGCACAACCGGCTTGATAATCGTTAAAGACGATAAAATACTCTTCGAGAAATATTATCAGGGCGAAAAAGAAACCGACAAACATGCAATGTTTTCGGTAACCAAGTCTTTTGTTTCCGCGTTATTTGGCATGACGCTTGAGCAAGGCCTGATAGAAAGTATCGAAGATCCTGTAACTAAATATCTGCCGGAACTGAATGATAGTGGGTACAAAGATGTAAAAATCCGCGACCTGCTAACCATGTCATCAGGTATTTTGTTTGATGAAAACTATGGTGACATGAACTCCGATGTGAACCGCATGTCTATGGCGATAGCAACCGGTGGCTCACTTGACGAATTTGCAGCAAGCCTAACACGTGAACGCGAACCCGGTACCTTCAACCATTATGTTAGTGTTGACACCCATGTCCTTGGCATGATCATCACCCGAGTTACAGGGCGCACACTCACAGACTTGCTGACCGAAAAAATCTGGCATCCACTAGGTATGGAGCATGACAGCATTTGGATGATCGACGGCGAAGGTATGGAAGTCGCTATGGGCGGCATGCAAGTTACCTTGCGTGACATGGCGCATTTTGGCCGCCTCTATCTCCATGACGGGAATTGGAATGGCCAACAGATTGTGCCTGCAAAATGGGTGCGTGACAGCGTAACACCAAGCGCCCCCCATCTTATGCCCGGCACAGAAAATCCTGGTAGTGACACGCCTTTTGGCTATGGTTTTCAGTGGTGGATCCCATCAAACCCCCATGGCGATTTCATGGCTGCAGGTATTTATGATCAATTCATCTATATTGATCCAACATCAGGCATCATCATCGCGAAAACCAGCGCCAACAAACGCTATGTGGACCCAACAGCTGAGCGCACAATGGACCCCACCATCACCGCCCTCCAGCAAATAGCTGCTGAGCACGGGAGCGCCGACTGGTCAGAAGTTAATGATGCGTTGGCCGCAGTTACTGCCAATTAACCACAGGATAGCTAATCACTGAACTGCTGAAGAAAGTCGTCGGTTTCTGTATCTGCAGGGAAAAAAAGTTCGATCCGCAAATCGCTAACTGAAATCACCGAGGTCGTCCCCATTTGGGCAATTGAGGAAAAAAGAGACAGTTCTGCTCCGTCACGCATCATTCTAATTAATGCCGCGAATGAATGACTTGGCTCAGCAGGACTTTTTGCTTGTTGGAATACTGGGCTTTCCATAGTGTCTGTATATAAATTGATTAATTTGTCATCACCGCCGCTAACCCCAACCTCGCGCTTCAAGCGGGCCAAAAGATGATGGGCAATTTCTGGCCAATTTAGGAATTGGTCAGCTAGCCCCGGGGTATTAGAATAAAAATGCAGTAAATTTTTATGGTCCCCCGGCAAACCAAATAATGCCATTGCAGTTTGATTGGCGGCCACAAAGTTCCAATATCGGTCGATCACCACCGCAGGATAAGGCATATGGCGCTCCAGCATGAATCTCAACGCAGCTCGAACCTGCGCTAGTCGTTCGTCATCCAGCGGTGTATGTGAAAATAGCGCCGAAAACCCGGCGGACTGAAGCAGCTCGTTTCGGTTGGCTAGTGGTACTTCCAGTGTTTCTGCCAATTTGAGAATCATGGTCCTACTGGGTTGCGCTCGGCCTAGTTCCAAAAAAGCAATATGACGCTGCGAAATTTCGGCTTCTAACGACAACGACAGCTGGCTCATTCTCCGTGCTGCTCTCCATTTTTTCAGTTCAGATCCAAATGACAATGCATATTTCATAGCTGCATTATCCACATAACCCGCGGGCCTGTCACTTACCTTAGAGGTAGTTGCAAGCAATTTATTTTTGCCTAGTTTCTCAATCTTCTCAATCAGAAAACCTGGGGAGGTTAATAATGAAAACCAAAAATAAACAATCAGATACG
>JAESTR010000011.1 GCA_016763495.1 Kordiimonadaceae bacterium | reverse complement strand
TACTGCCGTTTGTTATTTTCGGTGTGGTGATCTTGCACATTTGGGCGAAGAAAATCTCTGACAGTGGTAACCCACTGGGTATTGAAGTGAAAACAAAGGCTGACCAAATTCCGTTCCATCCTTATTACACAATCAAGGATGCATTCGGCGCCGGCGTTTTCTTTTGCATCTTCGCGTATTTCTTGTTTTTCGCACCAAACGCTATGGGCCATCCGGATAACTATATTCCGGCCAATTCACTGGTAACACCAGACAGCATCGTGCCAGAATGGTACTTCTTGCCTTTCTATGCGATCCTGCGGTCTATCACGTTTGATATCGGTATTCCTTTCACTGATATCGTGATTATCCCGGCTAAATTGCTCGGTGTGATCGCCATGTTCGCGTCTATCTTGCTGTTGTTCTTCTTACCTTGGCTCGATACGTCCAAGGTGCGTTCAGCGCGCTTCCGCCCAACCTTTAAATATTTCTTCTGGTTCCTTGTGATTGATATGGTTGTTCTAACCATCGCAGGCGGTAAGAAACCTGAAGGTATTTGGCCGGTGGTTAGCTTGATTGGCACTTTCTATTATTTCGCGCATTTCCTTGTGGTGTTACCACTCCTTGGGAAGTTTGAAAAAACACTGCCACTGCCTGAGAGTATATCTCAGGACGTGTTGGCCAAAGCGGCTAAGTAGGGGATTATGACAATGAAATTCTTTAAAAACATTGCAATCACCCTGACTGCAGTTGTGGGTTTGGCTGGTGCTGCTTCAGCGTCAAGTGCGGACAAACACCCTGAGGCTCAAAATTGGTCCTTCAATGGTATGTTTGGCACCTTTGATAAAGCATCCGCTCAGCGCGGTTGGCAGGTATACAAAGAAGTTTGTTCTTCTTGTCATGGCTTGAAATACTTCCGTTTCCGTAATCTGGCTGATCTTGATTACGGCGAAGAGATGATCAAGGCTTTTGCTGCTGAGTATGAAGTCGCTGGCGAGCCTGATGATGCAGGTGATGAAACCGTGCGTGCAGCTTTGCCGCAGGATGTGTTCCCAGCACCCTTCGCGAACGATAATGCAGCGCGTGCCTCAAACGGCGGCGCTCTACCACCTGACTTGTCTTTGATTATCAAAGCGCGTCATGATGGTGCGAATTATGTTTATAGTCTGCTGAATGGCTATGAAGATGCGCCGGCTGGTAAAGAAGCCTCTGCGGGCAAAGCCTACAACGCCTACTTTAAAGGTGGCCAGATTTCTATGCTGGCACCATTGTCTGAAGGTATTGTGGAATATGAAGACGGTACTCCGGCAACGCCTGAGCAAATGGCAAAAGACGTTGTAACCTTCCTGATGTATGTTGCTGAGCCTTCTCTGGAGAAGCAGCATAAATTAGGCTTGGACGTACTTATCTTCTTGGTAATTCTTACTCTGATCTTCTTCCTGTCTATGAAGAAGATTTGGAAAGACGTGAAGACTGGCCGCAACGTTTACGAAGACGAATAAGTCTGAAGGTTAGGCTGTGATTGATGAACTGACTTGCTAGTTTAGTTTATCAGACGGAAGAATTTAAAAAGGGCTGCCAATTTGGTGGCCCTTTTACTTTGTTCAATTTGTAGCTGGTAAGGAGCTAACTGCAGGATAGGGGGATATGCCTGAAAATATCCCATATAGCCGTTACCAGGCTATACAGGACCTAAATTGCCCTAACTTGGGCTGTTAGCTAACACGCTCTTTAATTAAAAAGGGATGATTGTCTTTTTTTGCAATATACAGTGTGGCTTGAGCGGGGACTTTAATTTTCACAGGCACGCCCTCTGGCTTTGAACGCCACCGCAGCAATGCTGTACTCAGTTTCTCGCTGTGGTTTTTCAACCCCATAAAGTCAGACGCAGGGTGGTCAGCATCATGGTCGGCCTCTGGCAGAACTTTAATGCACTCAGTTTCACCCAGCTGTGCACTTGCGGCACATGCTGCCTCATCAAGGGCGGCGATCAGTTCGTCTGCTTCTTCATAATCCATGGAATGCTCTTTTCTTTTTTGCTCAGCAGGCATGTTCGCGGCTGAGTATAATCATCGTCCTTATATGGAGGGCACCTTAACATTACCAGAGTTAAAAGCTTCTGGGGCCCCATCAATAGCGCTTCTTTTGCCGTTTCGCACCATTGTTAAGTCTAGCCCTTGAGGCCAAACAAGCTTAACACGATTATTGAAGGGGCGCGTCACAGGGAACTTGGTTTTGTAAATCGATGCCGCCGGAAAGTTTTAAAAGGCCCTGCCACGGGTAGTGTTCAGGCGCATAAAATTAATTAGGTGTAGAAATTTGCCATGCGGTTCCACGGAGCGGAGCAGGTAGCCCGCCATGCTTTGATCAAAAAACGTAATGTGCCGGCGGAGTTTGTATGCCGTTTCTGTTGTTTTTTATCACCGCTAATATTACCTCCAATTGAAATAGTTCCATAGTTGGTTTTGACTTATTAAAGGTATATATATCCTTATTATATTGTCGCCATCCGATGCGGGATTGTAAAATAAAGATAGTATTTTTTTAAAGTGCTTGGCATATATATGCTCAGGTAACTATTTAAGACTATAAGCAAATAATAATGATTAGGTGTTACTATGGGCCAGATTAATGAAGTTGAAGTGTATAAGCTGGCCGTGGAGCATGGGCGGTTTGAGATTGTACATTTTCGAGAGCTCTATTCTCTTGGTCTGAGGGTAAATATAGTTGCGGTCACGGCGTGCTTTGCAGTCGCGTTTCTTGTGTTAAAGGGGCAGTTGGAGTCTGTTTATTGGGGTTTAGTTATTGCTATCGCGGTATCGGCTTATATATATGCTTCCAAATGGTCTAATACGCTGAAAGCAACGGTTAACTGGTCAGAGAGGTGGTTTAAAATAGCGTCGGGGATGGAAGAACGTAGCAATGCAAGAATTGAAGACGAAGATAGGCACATAAAATTATACTCTCACCCTGATATTAGGCCCGACGCTTTGAATCAAACAGATGATAATTCAGCAACTACC
This sequence comes from Kordiimonadaceae bacterium, assembly GCA_016763495.1. Next base: position 1,038 of record JAESTR010000011.1, on the reverse strand, counting down.
GCGCAATTTTCTACTTTTATTTTCCGGGCCATATACTTATTTTTCTGTCTATTGGCCCTATCCAAACTTGTACTTGACTGAAGCATTCGCAGCGAGGCGGCGAATTGTTTAACAGGTAAAAAAATAGTAGATACAGCCACTCATTGTTACCGAAGATCTTGCCCATACTTGTGTGAGTAGACGGGTTGTTCAACCTGGAACAGGCCATTGACGTGCATAATTATACGGAAATTATAAGGCTGAGTTACTATTCGTATCACGGCGGTCACCTTTGCTAACCCGCCTGTGGGCCCATTTTGCTATAGTACCTTGAGTTTCGATGCCATCAGAACCTGACAGTTCTGACACTAGATTTCATCGGCCAAAACATTTTGCAGGGAAAAGGCAGTATCATGTTTGGCTATTACGTTTGATAGCTCGCCTGTCTGGATATTGAACAGTAGACCATTGAGATTAAGGGTGCCTTGTTTTATGCCTTCAGCAACAAACGGGAAGGCGCGTAAATTCTGCAGGGACAGGTACACTGCAGCGCGTTCTAACAAGCGCTTACGCGTTGCAGGGTCTTGTGCGGTCATATCATCATAAGTGGTGAGCCATTCGCGCAGAGGGCGCATCCAGTTGCCGACAAAGCTATCTTCTGGCACGTTTTTATCCACCACACTGGCAACGCCGCCACAGCCTGCGTGGCCCATAACAACAATATTTTCAACTTTCAGCATTGTCACTGCATATTCAATAGCGGCGGACGTGCCGTGATAGCCGGCATCAGTTTCATACGGCGGCACCATGGCCGCGACATTGCGCACAATGAACAGCTCACCGGGGCCAGCGGACAATATTTGCTGTGGTAACACGCGGCTATCAGAACAGGCGATGACCAGCGTATGCGGGTGCTGGCCTTGCGCAGCTAGTTTTTCATACAATAGCCTGTCAGGCTCAAAGGTGTTTTCTTTAAAGTTTTTATAGCCGCGACGTAGGCGATCACTGAGTGTCATACTTATCTCCTGCCGGGTATTGGTTGCCCAAATACTATAACGC
>JAESTR010000108.1 GCA_016763495.1 Kordiimonadaceae bacterium | reverse complement strand
TTCCTGCACGTTCAATGATTGTGCTAGATAATGCCGACGATAAAGACGTGCCAGAGGAATGGTTGTTTCACCTGTATAATTGGGTGAAGGAAGTTGGCGGTAAGCTTGTGCTGACATCACGGGAGAATCCAACACGCTGGCAAGTGAGCTTGCCTGACCTTCGCTCGCGTTTGGCTACAGTTACAATAGGCAAAATTGCAGAACCAGATGACATGCTGATTACGGCGCTTTTGGTGAAGCTATTCTCTGACCGGCAATTGCAAGTTGATATGGCAGTTATTGACTATATTTTGCCCCGACTAGAGCGCTCTTTTGCCGCTGTTCATAGCTTTGTTGAGCAAGTGGATGCAAGTGCACTTGCATCGCAGCGGAAAATTACTAAGGCGCTGGTTAAAAACTGTTTTTGACCCCAGCAAGGTAATATAAATAACAATTCTTCTCTAAGCTGTGTACTATTGAGATAGAGGAAAACTATGGCTGATAGCGACATAAAAACCGATTCTAGCAAGTCATCAATAAGCCAGTCCAATTTGGCTAGCATTGACGCCATTCGAGAGGCTATACAATCTCTGCCAGTTGCGGACCGGTACCTTAACCGTGAGATGAGCTGGCTCCAGTTTAATGTGCGAGTGCTAGAAGAGGCTGCAAATCAAAACCATCCACTGTTAGAACGACTTAGGTTTTTATCTATTTCAGGTAATAATCTTGATGAGTTTTACATGGTGCGTGTTGCAGGTTTGCGTGGCCAGTTAGACGTTGGCGTCGATGCACTTTCAATCGATGGTCTAACACCGGCCCAGCAACTGCTCAACATTAATGAATGTGCTGATAGTTTGATGCAGCAGCAGCAAGATATTTGGGCAAAATTGGTCGTTGAGATGGACAAAAGCGGTATAAAACTGCTTCCCGAGAGGATATTTCAGAAAAAGACAAAGCGTGGGTTGAAACGTATTTCTTAGAGAATGTACTGCCGGTTTTAACGCCAATTGCTGTTGACCCAGCGCACCCGTTTCCTTTCATCCCTAATCTTGGTTTTACCATGGCTTTGTCGTTAAGGCGGACAAGTACCAAGGAAGAAATGATAGCGCTGCTGCCAGTACCGCATCATGTGAAGCGCTTTGTACGCTTACCGGGTAACGGTGAAGTGCGGTTTATCTCGCTTGAACGCATGCTGGAGCTATTCTTAGATCAGCTATTCCCTGGCTATGAAGTTGAGGGCAGCGGCGTATTCCGGGTTGTGCGTGATAGTGACATTGAGATTGAAGAAGAAGCTGAAGATTTGGTGCGGTTGTTTGAAACAGCCCTCAAACGACGCCGTAGAGGCCGTGTTATTCGATTGAAAATTGATAGCGCGATGCCAGAAAACCTGAAGCAGCTTATTGTAGAACGACTTGATGCTGCAGAAGGTACTGTCGTGCTTGTTGATGGTATATTAGGCGTGAATGAGACCGGCCAACTGATTGTTGATGACTTTCCTGAGCTAAAGTTCCCTGCCTATACACCTCGGTACCCTGAACGTGTCCGAGATTTTGGTGGCGATATATTCAAGGCAATTGCCGCCAAAGATTTTGTAGTGCACCATCCTTACGAATCGTTTGAAGTTGTACACGCCTTTTTGCGACAAGCCGCCCGTGACCCAGATGTTGTAGCTATTAAACAAACTTTGTACCGGGCAGGGGCACAGTCTGACATTATTGGTGCGTTGATTGAAGCCGCGGAAGCCGGGAAATCAGTAACTGCTGTCGTGGAACTCAAAGCCCGGTTTGACGAGGAACAAAACATCAAGTGGGCTAGGGACTTGGAGCGTGCGGGTGTGCATGTGGTCTTTGGCTTCATTGATATGAAGACCCACGCTAAGGCATCCATGGTAGTACGGCGCGAAGGTAATAAGCTCAAAACATATCTTCACTTTGGTACAGGCAATTATCACCCTGTTACGACTAAAATTTATACGGACTTGTCCTTTTTTACAGCTGATCCGGCACTGGCGCGCGACACAAACAAAATGTTCAATTATCTAACGGGGTATGTGGAGCCAAGAGACACGGAAAAACTGATAATGTCGCCCTTTGATATGCGCGACCAGCTGATGCAGTTTATCGATGTGGAAATTGAAAATGCCCGCAGTGGCAAGGTGGGTGCTATTTGGGCCAAGCTTAATGCCCTTTTAGACCCGAAGATAATCGACAAATTATATGAAGCGTCTCAAAACGGTGTGCAAATAGACCTTTCTGTCCGCGGTATTTGCACGTTACGTCCCGGCATTAAGGGCTTGAGCGAGAATATACGCGTGCGTTCTATCGTCGGCCGCTTTCTTGAGCATGCCAGAGTGGTCTGTTTTGGAAATGGAAGCGCCCTTCCGTCGCCAAATGCTAAGATATTTATTTCGTCAGCAGACTGGATGCCGCGTAATTTTAATCGCCGAGTTGAAACACTTGTACCGATTAATAACCCTACGGTTCATAGCCAAATCATAGGGCAGGTGATGGCCGCCAACTTCCGCGACAACACTCAGACGTGGGAGATGGGCTCTGATGGCAGCTTTGTGCGTATTAAACCAGCTGACGGTGATGAAAGTTTCACTGCGCACACATACTTTATGACCAATTCTTCATTATCAGGGCGCGGGACAGCGCTTGATGAAGGAAAATCTGTTAAACCACTCATATGAATTGTTTAGGTAGTTTTTAACATAATGTTCGAAGATCCAGCCAACAGTAAAAACTATGTAGCCGTTATTGATATCGGCTCAAATTCCGTGCGGCTGGTGGTTTTTTCCGGCAATTACCGTGTGCCTGATACAATCTACAATGAAAAACTGATGGTAGGTTTGGGTGTAGAGGTTGGTGCAACCGGCAAAATGGCAAAAGATGCTATTGAGCTTGCTCTTTCGACCATCAAACGTTTCAAGTCACTGTGTACGCAAATGGGTGTGCATGAGGTGAAGATGGTCGCAACAGCGGCAGTTCGTGACGCGAAAAACGGCGAATACTTTAAAAAGCGCGTAAAAAGAGAATGCGGTTTTGATCTTGATGTCATTGACGGTGTGGAGGAAGCGCGGCTTTCCGGGCTCGGTGTTTTGTCTGGCGAACCTGCAGCAGATGGTATTATGGGCGACTTGGGGGGCGGTTCGCTTGAACTAGCTCGTCTTAAGGACGGTCAAGTATTTGAGACCATCAGCTTGCCTATCGGACCATTGCGCTTGCTTAGTAGTTTTGAAGATAACCGCAGTGAGATTAAAAAGTTTCTGCGCACCACATTTGAAGCCATCCCTTGGCTTGGTGAACTAGACGGTCCAAATCTATATTTAGTGGGCGGCGCATGGCGAAATATTGCCAAGCTGCTAATGCAGGAAAAAGCGCATCCGCTTCATGTATTGCAGGGCTTTTATAGTTCTCGCAGTGAATTTTCAGCTTATGCCAAGCGCATATCCAAGCTCAGCCCCAAAGATATGCCTTTTGGCAAAAGGTTATCGTCTCGGAGACGGGCTGTTTTACCAACTTCAGCAACTATTTTGATCGAGCTGATGCGCGTGATGAAAGCCAAAAAAATCGTGGCGTCTGGCTACGGGTTGCGCGAAGGCATCATATTTGACAGGCTTAATGAAGCCGAGCGCTCAAAAGACCCTTTTCTCACAGTCTGTAATGAGTTGGCCAATGAGCGCTGCCGTTTTCCCGAACATTCTAAAATGATCTACGAATGGACGCGCCCGCTTTTCTATAAAAAAGCGACCGACCTAGCACGACGTGACAGACTGCATACTGCCGTATGCCTGCTAAGTGACATAGCGTGGCGTGCACATCAGGATTTTCAGGCAGAAAAAGCCGTGGAAACAATTTTGTATGGTAACTTTGTTGGCTTAAGTCACACGGACCGGGCTTTTATTGCCGTGGCCCTTAATCAAGCTTATGGAGCGGCTTTCACGGAAGCGCATTTGACTCGGATGTTGCCGTTGTTGAAGATTGAAGATATTTTAGAAGCCCGCACTATGGGTGCAGCAGTAAGGCTGGCGCAGCGCTTGTCAGGCGGCACGGTTAAAGCTCTGACCGTTAGTGAACTAAGGGTGACACGCTCAAAGTTATATTTGGGCGTGCCGGAAGAATTTGCAGATTTAGCCAATGAAGTGGTGATGCGCCGCTTACGTAGTGTGGGCAAACTACTTGGTAGGACTGCCGACCTTGAGTATGTGGCTTAAGAGGCTTCTCGAAAACACGGAAGGAGAGTTTAATCCTCCTCCGGGTCCTCTAGCTCAACAATTTCAATCTCACCCTTATGAGCTGTAAGGCCAAGTTCACCGCGCATCAGTTTTTTGGCATCAGCGCCAAAAATCTCATACCGCCAACCATGCATGGCACGGATGTCGGTGGTTGGCACTGCTGCCCAAGTTTCAAGTTCTTGTGCACTAGCAACCATTCTGGCCGCTACTTTGGCATCAAGTGCTTTTTGCTTAAGCATAACTTTCAGTAAGTCGGCCATTGGCGGTGTAGGCGGGCGCGGTTTGGAGCGCTCGATTGTTGGCAATTCGTCATCTGGTACCGAAATCGCTTCTTGCAGGATATCATACAAAGCTTTACCCGCTCGTGACCGGCTAAACCCTTTTGGTACGCCGCGCAATTTATCCAAACCTTCAATGTCTTTTGGTGGATGCGCGGCTATTTCAAACAATACATCATCTTTTGCGATGCGATTGCGCGGCATGTCACGTTCCTGCGCTTGCAGCTCACGCCATGTTGCCAAATACCGTAAAACGCCCAAGAAACGTGGTTTATTGGTCCGCACTTTCAAGCGCTTCCATGCTTCGGTTGGGACAATATAATATAGGCTTGGTTCGAGTAGCGGTGCGGTTTCTTCTTCAACCCAGCTTGTGCGGCCTGTGGCTTCCAATTCTTTGGCGAGCCGGCGGTACACTTTGCGCAAGTGCGTCACACCACCCACGGCATACTGAAGTTGTGTGTCTGACAGAGGTCGTTTTGACCAATCGGTATAGCGGGCTGATTTATCGAGCTGTGCTTTGGTAATTTTGGTTACCAATGTCTCGTAACCCACCGAATCGCCAAACCCGCATACCATCGCGGCAATTTGCGTATCAAATATAGGCTTTGGTAGATGGCCCATGAGTAAGTAGAAAATTTCCATGTCTTGGCGACAGGCGTGCATAACCTTCAGTATCTTTTCATTATCGAAAAGGTCCCAAAGCGGCTGCAGGTCAATACCTTCAGCCAGCGGATCGATACAATGGGCTTCATTGTCGTCGGCTACCTGTACAAGGCAAAGTTTAGGGTAATACGTGTTGTCTCTTAGAAACTCAGTATCAACTGTAATAAATTCTGCGTCTTTTAAGCGTTCACAAAGCGATGCTAGTTCATCTGTTGTTGTTATTGTGGGATGCATGCCAATTCCTGTTATTGTTTGGGCTTCTAATACACAGCTTTTTCGCGAACGTCACCCTTTCTCTGCGTTTGTTAGAATGTTTGTATGTGTCTTTATAATATCTTTCTCTATGGTATCACGATCAGAGCCTTGACAATCGCACCTAATCATGCGCTTTTCCGGCGAAATTGTTTGTTAAATCACCCCACTAAATGGGTGTCTGCAGAAATAGAGAAATAAGACAAATGCACGCATATCGTTCACATACTTGTAGTGACCTTCGCCATGAAAACGTTGGCGAAACTGTTCGGCTTTCAGGCTGGGTTCACCGTAAACGCGACCATGGCGGTCTATTGTTCATCGACCTTCGGGACAATTATGGTTTTACACAATGTGTGCTGGACGTAGACAGCAAGTGTTTTGCTGAAGCTGAAGGTGTGCGCGCCGAAAGCGTCATCCGCATTGACGGTCGTGTAAAGGCCCGTGCAGAAGGTACCGTGAATGATGACCTGCCAACAGGTGCCGTTGAGATTTATGTAGATGAAATGGAAGTATTATCTGCCGCTGGTGATTTGCCGTTGCCTGTGTTTGGGGATACTGACTACCCTGAAGATGTGCGGCTCAAGTATCGGTACTTAGATTTGCGCCGCGAGCGTATTCACAACAACATCTTGCTTCGGTCTGATGTAATCTCTGAATTGCGTTCTTTGATGACAGGGCAGGGGTTTCGCGAGTTTCAAACACCTATCCTGACAGCATCTAGCCCTGAGGGCGCACGTGACTTCCTCGTGCCAGCGCGTCAGCATCCCGGTAAATTTTATGCATTGCCGCAGGCTCCTCAGCAGTTCAAACAGTTGATTATGGTTTCCGGTTTTGACCGGTACTTCCAAATCGCACCTTGTTTCCGTGATGAAGATGCGCGTGCTGATCGTAGCCCCGGCGAGTTCTATCAGCTTGATGTGGAAATGAGTTTTGTAACACAGGAAGATGTGTTCACAGCCATTGAGCCTGTGATGATTTCTGTGTTTGAGAAATTCTCAACGAAGAAAATCCCAAATAAGCCGTTCCCGCGCATCACCTACAAAGACAGTATGATGAAGTACGGCAACGACAAGCCTGACCTTCGTAACCCAATTGAGATTAAAGACGTAACAGAGCATTTCCGAGGCGCTGGCTTTGGCATATTCGCAAGCATGGTTGAAAGCGGCTGTGTGGTTCGTGCAATTGCAGCACCGGGTTCTGGCCTGAAATCTCGTAAATTCTTTGACAGCACCAATGACTGGGCCAAAAAAGAAGGCTTCGCAGGCTTGGGCTATATTAATATCAAACAAGGCGTACCCGGCGGCCCTATCGCCAAGAACCTTGGTGAAGAAGCAACAAAAGCATTGCTCGCTGACCTCGGCCTTGGGGATGATGACGGTGTTTTCTTTGCGTGTGACAAAGAAGCCGGCGCGACCAAGCTTGCAGGGCTAGCCCGTACAAAGGTTGGTGAAGACCTTGACTTAATCAGTGATGATGAGTTCGAGTTCTGCTGGATCGTTGATTACCCAATGTATGAATATGACGAGGAAGAAAAGAAACTCGACTTCTCACACAACCCGTTCTCTATGCCTCAAGGCGGCATGGAAGCATTAGAGACAATGGATCCGCTGGATATCCTAGCATACCAATATGATATTGTTTGTAACGGTATCGAGCTATCGTCTGGTGCAATCCGGAACCACCGCCCTGACATTATGATCAAAGCTTTTAGTCTTGCTGGTTACAGTGAAGAAGTGGTTGAAAAAGAATTTGGTGGCATGTTGAACGCGTTCAAATTTGGTGCGCCGCCACACGGTGGTATTGCACCGGGTGTTGACCGTATCGTGATGTTGCTCGCTAACGAGCCTAATATTCGTGAAGTTATCATGTTCCCAATGAACCAGAAAGCCGAAGACTTGATGATGAACGCCCCAAGTGAGGTGTCCAGCAGGCAGCTTCGAGAGCTTTACATTCGGTGCGTTGAGCCACCGAAAAAAGAAACAGACGAATAAAACTATGGGGCCCACGTGGCCCCATTTTGACATTTGGCCCACTCCCCATTTTCAGGGCTTCAGTTTACAAACGTCTAGGAAAAATAGATGACTGACAAAATTCTTGTTTTAGATTTTGGTTCCCAAGTAACTCAGTTGATTGCGCGCAGAGTACGCGAAACAGGTGTTTACTGTGAAATAGTGCCGTTCAACCAAGCCGAAGCTATTCTTGATGGCTTTGGTGCGACAGGTATCATTCTCTCTGGTGGTCCGGCCAGTGTGACGCACGCTGATACGCCGCGCGCGCCTGAGCGCGTGTTTACAATGGGTGTTCCTGTTCTTGGTATATGCTACGGCCAGCAAACATTGATGCACCAGTTGGGCGGCAGTGTCACCACGTCTGACAGCCAAGAGTTTGGCCGTGCGTACGTTGATGTAAAAAAAGACTGTGCGCTGTTTAAAGGCGTGTGGGCGCCGGGCGATAGCAAGCAGGTTTGGATGAGCCACGGTGACCATGTGGATACTTTGCCCGAAGGGTTTGAAGTTTACGCGACCAGTGAAGGCGCGCCATACGCTGTTACGGCAGATGAAAAGCGCAAATTTTACGCGGTGATGTTCCACCCTGAAGTGGTTCACTCACCAGACGGTGCTGCGCTTCTCAAGAATTTTGTCCACGACATATGCGGTTGTTCTGGTGATTGGACAATGGCAAGCTTCAGCGAAACTAAAATTGCCGAAATTCGAGAGCAAGTCGGTGACAAACGGGTCATTTGTGGCTTGTCTGGTGGTGTTGACAGTAGTGTTGTGGCGGTTTTGCTGCATAAGGCCATTGGTGACCAGTTAACCTGCGTTTATGTTGACCACGGCTTAATGCGCACAGGGGAAAGCGACCAAGTTGTTAGCTTGTTCCGCGAGCACTATAATATTAACTTGGTGCACAGAGATGCATCAGATTTATTCCTTGGCGAACTGGCTGGTGTTACGGACCCTGAGAAAAAACGCAAAATCATTGGCAAACTGTTTATCGATGTATTTGAAGAAGAAGCCAAAAATGTTGGTGGCGCTGATTTCCTTGCCCAAGGCACGCTATACCCTGATGTGATCGAGTCTGTTTCCTTTATCGGCGGGCCATCTGTGACGATCAAATCACACCATAATGTGGGCGGATTGCCTGAGCGCATGAATATGGGCCTTGTTGAGCCACTACGTGAGCTGTTCAAAGACGAAGTCCGTATACTTGGCAGAGAACTTGGCCTGCATGAAGATTTTGTAAAACGGCATCCATTCCCAGGCCCGGGCCTTGCTATTCGCATTCCAGGTGAAATTACGCGCGAAAAAGCTGATATCCTGCGTAAAGCCGATGCGATCTATCTCGAAGAGATCAGAAAAGCTGGTTTGTATGATGATATTTGGCAAGCTTTTGCTGTGTTGCTGCCAGTTAAAACTGTCGGCGTAATGGGTGATGCGCGCACGTACGAACATGTGTGTGCTATTCGCGCG
>JAESTR010000010.1 GCA_016763495.1 Kordiimonadaceae bacterium | reverse complement strand
ATCAAAAAATGCAGCTGCTTTTTTTTCGTTCATATAGGGCTCCTGATGAAACCAGAGCTCTATTACTTAGGAACGATTACGAAACTTGCAACCTTATAACATTTTCTAGGCGCGAGTTAACGGCACATCGGCCCCTTGGGGGCTCTAACCTATAGTCAAAACCAACATGCCGACGTTATTTTAATGGACAAAAAGTGGCGAAAAGGTAACCGGCACAATCAGTCCAATAGCATCTAGGCTGGCTAGTTCTCTCAACTTTTCAATACCTGCACCCATGTCAAATTCGTCAGCATCAACCAGCACAGGCGCTGCACTGCTTACCACGACTGATGTGTCAGAAAGTCTGCTAACAAAAACGTCCATTTCGATCTCTGACGTCACACCGTGCAGGTCTAAATTGGCGTCCAACATCATTCTTGTCCGCATGCCAACTGCCAACCCATCAAAGGCTTTCATATCCAGTTGCGCTGTAATGGTAACAGCCGAAAATTTTTGGATTTCAAACAGAAATTTTCCCATGCGCTCATTACGAATGTCGATATAACTTTCAACACTGGCGAGCGGTACATTGATAGTAACCCTACCGTGGTTATCCACTGAACCGGTCATCGCCGTGAAATGATGGTTTTCGCCAATGGTGCCGTTTTTTACAGACGTAAAGGAAACATTGGATTGCTCTGCATTCAAATGCCAATCAGGCCCTGCTGAAACAGGCATTGTAATGAAAAATCCTAGTATCACTACCAGCTGTGTAAAAATTGTATGAGCCCGTTTAAACATGATCATCCCTCAGATAAAGCTGTAAAATATTTGGCTACGTTACATAACCACCCGTAAAGAATCAATTAATCAAGTCTGCAATGCCCTTTGATCCAACTCTAAAAACTATACCAATTTCGTCAGGCCAACACGTGACTATATAAAGCACAAAAAAAGCCGAGGCAAACCCCGGCATTTCTTCAATCTCTGATACTATAAAAACCGCTTTAGCTTCTATTTTGTAAATTGTGGTTTAGCTAAAAGCTTCGTCCCAATTGCCTTGTGTGGCCGCTTTAGAATATTCCGTTGCCCGATTTTCAAAGAAGTTCGTATGCTCTACAGCGTTCAACATGCTATCGAGCCACGGCAATGGATTAGCTTCGATGTGATATTCTGGGTCCAGCCCCACTTGCTGCAAACGGCGATCAGCAATATAGCGAATATATAGCTTCACATCTTTTGCCTCTAGGCCCTCAATATCACCCATTTCAAACGACAAATCGATGAAAGCATCTTCATGCGTCACGATGGTGAGGCAGGCCTGCCGGATCTCTGCACGCAGGCTATCGTCCCACACTTCTGGGTGCTCGCTGATCAATGTTTTAAACAGCTTGATAATGCTGTCGCAGTGCAGGCTTTCATCCCGCACTGACCATGTAATAATTTGCCCCATACCTTTCATTTTATTGAAACGCGGGAAGTTAAGCAGCATGGCGAAACTTGCAAACAGTTGCAGCCCTTCAGTGAATGCGCCAAACACGCAAAGCGTAAGGGCCGCTGACCTGATATCCGTGATATCAAAATCCTGCATATAGTCGAATTTATCCTTCATTTCCTTATACTGAAGGAAAGCCGAATATTCACTTTCTGGCATACCGATCGTATCGAGTAAATGGCTGTAAGCTGCAATATGAATAGTCTCCATATTGGAAAAAGCTGCCAGCATCATCTGAATTTCAGTAGGTTTGAAAAACTGACTATATTGCTTCATATAGCAATTATTCACTTCAATATCGCTTTGAGTGAAAAAGCGGAAAATCTGCGTTAACAGGTTTTTCTCACCAGCAGACAGTTTCTGCGCCCAATCGCGCACGTCTTCCGCCAGCGGCACTTCTTCAGGCAACCAATGCACCTGCTGCTGTGTTAGCCAAGCTTCATACGCCCAAGGATACCGAAATGGCTTATATACATGTCTCTCAACGAGCAGACCGCCATGTTTATCTTCGTCAACTTCGGACATGTATCCTAACCTCTCAGGTAATCTATTACGTATCAGCGGCAGCGGTTAAATCGCTGTTACTGCTGTGTTTTGTTTGTAAAGTTCCGGGGGCATGCACCCCCAGTAAGATTTTGAACCGTCAGCCTGCTACTGGCAGGCGAGGCATTCTTCATAATCTGTGCTGCTATTGTCAGCGGCTGCCAATTTCAATTGCTCTTCTGTTACTGCTTTGGCTTTTGTCGTACCTGTAGCAATAACTTCAGCGCGAGCAATAGATTTAGAACGGCAATAATAGAGGCTCTTCAAGCCTTTTTTCCACGCTTGGAAATGTATCTGGTGCAAGTCGCGCTTGTGCACGTCCGCTGGCAAGAAGATATTTACAGACTGCGCCTGCGAAATATGTTTTGCACGGTCTGCTGCGAGTTCAACGACCCAGCGTTGGTCTAGCTCAAATGCGGTTTTAAAGACGTCTTTTTCATCATCGGTTAAAAAGTCCAGGTGCTGTACAGAACCTTCATTCACCGTGATCGATGTCCGGATTTCGTCTGTATTCTGGCCTTTTTCTTCCAGAAGTTTGGCTAAAAACTGGTTATGCACGATAAAGTTTCCAGAAAGCGTTTTCTGGTTATAACTATTTGCAGCAATTGGCTCGATGCCTGGGCTGGCGCCACCACAAATGGTAGAAATTGAGGCAGTCGGTGCAATCGCCGTTTTGTTCGAGAAACGCTCCATCATGCCGTAATCAGCAGCATCAGGGCACGGGCCGCGTTCATACGCGAGTTCCTGTGATGCCCGGTTAGCTTCTTTCTCAATATGTTTGAAGATATTGAAATTCCATGACTTAGCCATGCTGCTTTCAAACGGAATCATATTCTGTTGCAAGAAACTATGGAAACCCATCACACCCAAGCCTACAGAGCGTTCACGCATCGCGGCATATCGGGCTTTGGCCATTTCAGTTGGTGCGCGATCAATAAAGTCCTGCAACACATTATCAAGGAAACGCATGATATCAGGGATGAAGTCCTTGTTATCTTTCCACTCTTTATAATGCTCAAGGTTCATACTCGAGAGGCAACATACTGCTGTGCGGTCATTGCCCAAATGGTCAATACCTGTCGGCAACGTAATCTCAGCGCACAAGTTAGATGTTTTCACTGTCAAACCAGCCAATTTGTGATGCTCAGGCATCTGGCGGTTCACAGTATCAGAGTAGATAATATAAGGCTCACCAGTTTCAACACGGGCCGTAAGAATTCTAATCCACAAACCACGGGCAGAAACAGTGCGCACAACATGGTTGTCTTTAGGGCTGGTTAGTGCCCATTCTTCATCAGCATCTACAGCGCGCATGAAAGCGTCTGACAGCAGAATACCGTGGTGTAAATTCGGTGTTTTACGGTTTGGATCACCGCCTGTTGGGCGGCGAAGCTCAAGAAACTCTTCTACTTCCGGGTGGCTTACTGGCAAATAGATAGCAGCAGAACCACGGCGCAGAGAGCCTTGCGAAATGGCAAGCGTAAGGCTGTCCATCACACGAACAAAAGGGATAATGCCGCTGGTTTTACCGACACCGCCAACAGTTTCGCCAATTGAGCGCAAATTACCCCAATAACTGCCGATGCCGCCACCGCGAGACGCGAGCCAGACATTTTCTGTCCATAGGTTTACGATAGAACCCAGATTATCCTGTGCTTCATTGAGAAAACAGCTGATAGGCAGGCCGCGTTGTGTACCGCCATTTGAAAGTATGGGCGTGGACGGCATAAACCATAAATTTGAGATATAGTTATAAAGACGCTGAGAGTGCGCTTTATCGTCACCATAAAAGGACGCTACGCGAGCAAAAAGGTCCTGAAAACCTTCGTCAGGTAATAGGTACCTATCTTCCAAGGTCGCTTTACCAAAGTCGGTAAGATTTTCATCACGACTACGGTCAACTTCAACCGCACCACCATTTTCGAAATGGGTGACCTCAAACATAGTACTCTCTACTCCCTTAACCGCCCTAGCCACGAAACACAGACTCCTATACCGCTCACAGAAACACCTTCATTGTGCCTGACGCAAGAACAAAAGTCGAACAAATCAACTTTTTATATATTTTTCATTAGCTTATTAGAACGACTGCCCGTTTTCCCCGCACCAGTTCGTTCTTTGTTAGCAACCGACGCAGGATAGGGTCGTTAGGGCCTCGTCGTCAAGATAAAGTGTAAAAACTTATTAACCCCCACAATATGTAGTGTTTTTCTGGAGACGCTCCAAACGCAACAGTTGCAAGCGCGCACTGCCGAGCCAACGGATTATAGGGAATTCAATGAGTCGCAGCTTATGCGAGGCCTTTTTCGCCAATCGCTAGGAATTTTTCGCGGCGCAACTCTTTCAAGCGTGATCCATCAATTCCAGCCATATCGCGCAGGGCGTGTTCAACACTATCTCCAAGCATATTCATGGCCCGTTCTGGGTCCCTATGAGCACCGCCGAGTGGCTCAGGGACGATATCGTCCACTACACCAAGTTTGAGCAGATCCTGCGCCGTGATTTTAAGGGCATTTGCCGCTTCTTCGGCTTTTTCGCTCGTTCGCCACAAAATGGACGCGCAGCCTTCAGGTGAAATCACCGAATAAATTGCATGTTCCATCATCAGCACTTTATTACCAGCCGCGATTGCCACAGCACCACCGGAGCCACCTTCACCTACAATGCAGGTAACCATCGGTGTCTCGAGCGACAGGCTACGGTCTGTCGAGCGCGCAATGGCTTCGGCCTGGCCGCGTTCTTCCGCGCCAATACCGGGGTAAGCCCCAGACGTATCAACAAGCGTAACAACAGGCAGGCCAAACCGATCTGCCATATCCATCAAACGCACTGCTTTACGGTATCCTTCAGGGCGTGCCATACCGAAATTATGACGAAGACGGCTTTCTGTATCTGAACCCTTCTCGTGGCCCATCACTACACAGGCTTGCCCGCGGAAACGTGCAAGGCCACCAATTAGCGCTTCATCATCACCAAATGAACGGTCACCTGCAAGCGGCGTAAACTCTGTAAACAGATGGCCAACAATATCACCGAAATGCGGCCGCTCAGGATGGCGAGCCACCTGAATTTTCTGTGCGGGCGACAAAGCGGCATAAGTGTCTTTCAACATTTTGCCGAGCTTGGTTTCAAGCTGCCCAACTTCGGACGAAATATCTACATTCCCCGTGCCGCCTGCAAAACTGCGCAGCTCTCGGATTTTGCCTTCTAGTTCTGCGATTGGCTTTTCAAACTCAAGAAACGTCATCATCTCGCCAGCTTCCCTTTTTTCGACCGATGTTTTTGGCTTTATATTCATAGTATACAGTAAAGCACGTTTGCCTT
>JAESTR010000107.1 GCA_016763495.1 Kordiimonadaceae bacterium | reverse complement strand
ACATCATCACCTTGCGCGTTAATCAAATACTCGCCGTAATATTCATTTTCGCCAGTAGACGGATCACGAGTGAAGGCAACACCAGTGGCTGACGTATCACCCATATTACCAAACACCATGGCCTGCACGTTTACGGCTGTGCCCCACTGGTCGGAGATATTATTCAGTTTGCGGTACACTTTAGCGCGGTCAATGTGCCAGCTACCAAACACAGCGTCGATTGCGCCCCAAAGCTGCTCGTTCACATCCTGCGGGAACGGACGACCCAGCTCTTCTTCGGTCTTGGCTTTAAACGCCTTCGCCAGATGTTTCCAGTCGTCGGCATCAAGGTCCGTATCAAGGTCAACGCCTTTGTCTTCCTTGTGGTATTCGATCAGTTCTTCAAAATGATAATGGTCAACACCCAACACCACATCTGAATACATCTGGATAAACCGGCGGTAGCTGTCCCATGCAAAACGCGGGTTGCCACTGTTTTTGGCAAGGCCAAGCACCGTTTCGTCATTCAAACCGAGGTTCAGCACCGTGTCCATCATGCCCGGCATGGAAACCCGCGCACCGGAGCGAACAGAAACCAGCAACGGGTTCGTTGGGTCGCCAAATTTGGCATCAACGCTTGCTTCAATAACTGCGACAGCAGCGGCAACGTCTCCGTTCAAGCTGTCAGGGTATTTGCGACCATTATCATAATAATAGGTGCAGACTTCGGTGGTGATGGTAAGGCCCGGCGGCACGGGCAAGCCCAGCGACGCCATTTCGGCAAGGTTTGCACCCTTGCCACCCAAAAGATTTTTCATGTCAGCATTGCCTTCAGCAGCACCGTCACCAAAACTGTAAACCCATTTAGTCATGTCAAAAATAGTCCTTACATCGCGCAGCTACCGTCCCGGGCGCACCAACGCATGTGGATCATCATGAAGGGGCGGTGATTTATCTACTCACCCCAGTTTAAAGTCAGTCGTCCAAACAAGCTGACAAAAGGCACTTAGCCTTCAATCAAGCCAAAATCGGCAACAGTATTCACTGCTGCACGAATTTCTGAGAGCAACGCGAGGCGATTTTTACGAATAGCCGCATCGTCGTCGTTCACTTTTACACCGTCAAAAAAGGCATCAATCGGCGCGCGCAATGTGCTGAGCGCTCCCATGGCCTTTTCAAATTCTTCCGCTTCAAGCGCGGCTGTTGCGCCTGCTTTTGCTGTACCCAGCGCATCAGCCAAAGTTTTCTCTTCAGCGAGCGCAAGCAAAGCAGCATCTACAGCGCCGCCGTGCGGGCCATCTTTTTTCTCTTCGATTTTGAGTATATTCGCAGCCCGTTTATAACCTGCTAACAAGTTCACACCGTCATCAGTGTCGAGGAACCCAGACAAAGCCGCCACCCGGTTAAGAATACGCACAAGATCATCATCGCCCTGCGAGAAAACAGCATCGATCAAATCATGCCGCACACCCTTATCACGCTGCTGCACTTTCAAGCGATCACCGAAGAAGGTAACGAGATCACTTTTTACTTTTAATCCGGCCTCAGCAAATGTGTTTCCCTCGCGGTATTTAGGATTATCACTAATTTTCATCTGAACGTTGACGGTTTCACCATCTTCATCAAGCTCCACGGTTCCATCGGCAGGAACAACCTTAGGCAATTCTCTAGGGTTAATCGATTCAGCAAATGTAATAAGATATGCGGCACCTGCAAAATCAAAAATACTCACCAAATTGAGGCGCAAACCATTCTCTGTGACCAGGCGGATCACACCTAGCGCTGAACGGCGAAGGGCGAAAGGGTCTTTCGAGCCAGTTGGTTTTTGGTTGATACCGAAGAAACCAACAAGCGTATCTAATTTTTCTGCCAGCGCTACTGCCACGGAAACAGGCGCTGACGGACACTCGTCACTTGGGCCTGCTGGGGCATAATGATCACGAATGGCATCTGCCACCGCATCACTTGCACCTTGGGCTTTCGCATAATAGCGGCCCATGGTGCCTTGCAGGCTGGCAAATTCATTCACCATGTTTGATACAAGGTCAGCTTTGGCAAGTTCAGCAGCGCGCTCGGCTTCATCAGCGTCACAGCCCGGAATAAACTGGGCCAAATGACGAGCGAGCTTTTTCATGCGCTCACCACGATCAGAGACCATGCCTAGCTCTTTATGGAATACAATGTCAGCCAGCTTTGGTAAGTTATCTTCGAGCTTACCTTTAAGGTCTTGCTCCCAGAAGAATTTTGCATCTGCTAAACGCGCCGTTAAAACACGTTCGTTCCCCGCAGCTACAATTACCCCGTCATCGGAGGCTTCAATATTAGATACTGTGATGAAATATGGCGCGAGTTTGCCGGTTTTTGGGTCGCGCGTTACGAAATATTTCTGATCCTTCTTCATGGTCAGGATCAGCACTTCTTCCGGCACTGCCATGAAGGCATCATCAAAACCGCCCATAAGCGGTACAGGCCATTCAACAAGGCCCGCGACTTCCGCGAGCAAACCACGGTCTTCGATCCACTCAACACCTTTGGCGGCAGATAGTTTTATACAGTCTGCTTCAATCAGCGCCATGCGGTCAGCCGGGTCGAGCATAACTTTATGGTCAGCGAGCTTGGCTTTATAATCAGCAAAGTCTGTTACAGCGAATTCGTCAGCGCCCATAAAACGGTGGCCGTTGGTTGTGTTGCCTGCTGTGAAGCTATCAACTGTTGCGGCAACGGTTTCACCGCCGAAAATGCACAATATACTGTGAAGCGGGCGCACCCATTTCAAGCTCGTGTCGCCCCAACGCTGTGACTTTGGCCACGGGAAGTTGCGCACAGTGGCCTCCAGCGCTTCACTGATCACATCCGTTGCAGGTCGGCCCGGCTTTTCAATTATGGCGTAAAAGAAAGTGCCCTTTTTCTCTTCGCGCTCTTCCAGCTGGTCGCGTGTTACACCCGCACCGCGCATAAAGCCCTCAAGCGCTTTTTCAGGCGCGCTTGTGCTGGGGCCGCGGCGTTCTTCGCTAATATCAGGTGTTGCTGCCGGAATGCCTGTCACAGACAGAGCCAAACGGCGCGGCGTTGCAAAGGCTGCAGCCGCATCAAATGTTAGGCCTGCATCCTTGAGCGCTTTAGTGATCATGTTTTGCAGATCACCAGAAGCTTTTTTCTGCATACGCGCAGGAATTTCTTCAGAAAACAGTTCAATAAGCAGATCAGCCATAATTATGCCCTTCCCACTTGAAATGTCATAGTCGGCATAGCCCGACAGTCAGCCATCATGCCAAACAGCGTAGCGTGCGGCACCATGGACCCCGGATCGCGCTGCGCGTGTCCAGAATGACGGCTCAGCCATCGCGTTATCATCTCAAACTTACTGTCGTCACTCACCGACTTGATCGGTGAGTCCATAGTGTGGCCAACGGAAGCGTCTATGTTTAAAGCCGAATGGATTCGCCGATCAAGTCGGCGAATGACAATGTGGATCAAACGAATGACGTTGCTGGTTAGGCGAGCAACTGAGTGGAGTGTAGCGTTAATAACCATGACTATGCCTCCCACCCATCGAAGTCGCGTTTCCAGCGCTCGGCGTTATTTTCGATCCATTTTTCGCAACAGCCTTTGGCAAGGTCACGTACACGGCCAATATAGGCCTGTCGTTCCGTCACCGAAATAACACCGCGTGCATCCAGCATATTGAAAGCATGACTTGATTTGATGCATTGCTCATAGGCAGGCAGTGGCAGGCCAGCTTCTAGCAACATGGTGCATTCTTCCTGCGCTTTTTTAAAATCATCAAACAATTTATCGGCGGATGAATGTTCAAAATTATAGGCTGACTGCTGGCGTTCATTTTCTTGGAAAATGTCACCGTATGTTAGACGGTTGTTGCCTTCTGCACCGTTATAGTCAAGGTCGTAAACATTATCGACACCCTGCACAAACATGGCCAAGCGCTCTAGCCCGTACGTCAGTTCGCCCGACACTGGCTTGCAGTCGAAACCGCCCATTTGCTGGAAATACGTATATTGGCTGACTTCCATGCCGTCACACCATACTTCCCAGCCAAGGCCCCAAGCGCCCAGTGTTGGGCTTTCCCAGTCATCTTCCACAAAGCGGAAATCATGCAGGTTTTTATCAAGCCCAATAGCCTCAAGGCTGCCAAGGTAAAGCTCTTGCATGTTGGCAGGGCTTGGTTTCAGGATTACTTGAAACTGGTAATAATGCTGTAGGCGCATCGGGTTTTCGCCGTACCGGCCGTCAGATGGCCTGCGGCAAGGCTGCACAAAGGCTGCTTTCCAGCTTTCTGGGCCAAGCGCCTTAAGCGTGGTGGCAGTATGGAATGTGCCTGCGCCCATTTCCATGTCGTAAGGCTGCAAAATAGCGCACCCTTGTTTCGCCCAATAATCCTGCAATGTCAGGATAATATTCTGGAACGGCATGCCGCCCGTGTTTGAGGAATT
>JAESTR010000106.1 GCA_016763495.1 Kordiimonadaceae bacterium | reverse complement strand
AGCTGAACGCCTTTATCAAGCTGAGAAAGTAGGCAGCCCTTGCGCGCCTGTTCGCACAGAAATTCCAGCCGGCGACTTAGCGTCTGCATACGCCGTCCAGCGTATTAATGTTGACCGCGCTATCAAAGCTGGCCGTCGCCCTGTAGGCCGAAAAATCGGCCTAACATCCAAAGTCGTGCAGACCCAGCTTGGTGTAGACCAACCAGATTTTGGCTATGTTTTTGCGGACATGGTTGTTGGTGACAGTGAAGAAATCGCCTTCAGCCACGTCTTACAGCCAAAAGTCGAAGCTGAAATTGCGTTAATGCTTGAGCATGACTTAACAATTGAGAACCCCACAGTCGCAGATATCATCAATGCCACAGCTTATGCGCTGCCCGCCATTGAAGTGGTAGGCAGTCGTGTTAAAAATTGGGATATTTCAATTCTGGATACCATCGCCGATAACGCCTCCAGTGGCATGATCGTCCTCGGTGACAGTCCGACAAAACTAGAAGATCTCAACCTAAGGCTTTGCGGCATGGCAATGGAAGAAGGCGGAGACATCGTTTCTGTTGGCGCTGGTGTCGCGTGCCTCGGTTCGCCGCTCAATGCAGCACGCTGGCTGGCAAATACAATGGTTAACCTTGGCCAGCCCCTGAAAGCTGGTGATATTGTCATGACAGGCGCCTTAGGCCCGATGGTCAATGTGAAGCCGGGTGCGTGCTACGATGTGCGTATTTCCGGCCTTGGTTCCGTGCGCGCAGTATTTGGGGAATAGCCATGAAGACCAAAGTAGCAATCATTGGCCCCGGCAATATCGGCACTGATTTAATGATTAAAATCATGCGTAAGTCCCAGTATTTGGAAATGGGCGTTATGGTTGGCATCGACCCAAGCTCTGACGGGCTTGCGCGTGCCGCACGGTTGGGCGTAGCCACCACGGCAGAAGGCGTTGACGGCCTAGTTAAAATGCCAGAGTTCAAAGATATTGAAATCGTCTTTGACGCCACATCGGCGGGTGCCCACAAATATAACGACAAAGTCCTGCGGGCTCTTGGCCGCACAATGATTGATTTAACCCCAGCTGCCATCGGGCCTTTTGTTATCCCTGTCGTGAATGCTGCTCAGCATTTAGACAAAACCAACATTAATATGGTCACATGCGGCGGGCAAGCGACTATCCCGATTGTGGCAGCTATCTCGCAAGTGTCCGAAGTGCATTATGCTGAAATCATAGCGTCGATCTCGTCCAAATCAGCGGGCCCCGGTACACGCGCCAATATCGACGAATTCACCGAGACCACGTCAAAAGCGATTGAAACTGTCGGCGGTGCTAAACGCGGTAAAGCGATCATCGTATTAAACCCAGCTGAACCACCAATGATTATGCGGGACACAGTTTTGTGCCTTAGCGCCCAAGCTGACACAGAAGAGATTAGAAAATCCGTCGAAGCCATGGTTGAAAAAGTACAAAGCTATGTGCCAGGGTACCGGTTGAAGCAAGAAGTACAATTCGAACGTTTTGGCGACAATAACCCGCTTACAATTCCCGGCCACGGCACATTTACTGGCATTAAAACCACCGTCCTTTTAGAAGTTGAAGGCGAAGCGCACTATCTACCGTCTTATGCGGGCAACTTAGATATTATGACATCAGCCGCCGCAGCCACTGCCGATGAACTTGTGAAAAAACGCCACGAGGGAGCAGCAGTATGACCGCCTCACAAAGACTATATATTCAAGATGTTACCCTGCGTGACGGCATGCATGCAATACGCCACCAGTATACGGTAGAGCAAGTTGTAGAGATTGCCAAAGCGCTGGATAAAGCCAAAGTAGATAGCATCGAAGTTGCCCACGGCGACGGCTTATCTGGCAGCAGCTTCAACTATGGTTTTGGTGCCCACACCGACCTTGAGTGGATATCCGCGGTAGCCGAGGTTTTGGAGCATGCCAATGTTGCGACTTTGCTGCTGCCCGGCATTGGCACGGTTGAAGATTTGAAAGAGGCGTATCAGGCTGGCGCACGGTCTGTTCGCGTAGCAACCCATTGTTCAGAAGCTGACATTGCCAAACAGCATATTGAGGTAGCACTTGGCCTCGGTATGGATGTCGCTGGTTTCTTGATGATGTCTCATATGCTGGAGCCAACAAAACTGGCTGAACAAGCCAAACTGATGGAAAGCTACGGCGCAAAATGTGTGTATGTGACAGATTCCGCTGGCGCGTTGCAAATGAATGAAGTGGCTGACAGGTTTAAGGCCTTCTCTGATGTGCTCGATCCAGCCACACAAACAGGCATCCACGCCCACCATAATTTCTCACTCGGGGTGGCAAATTCTATTGTTGCTGTTGAAAACGGGGCAACACGCGTTGATGCCTCCCTTACCGGTATGGGAGCGGGCGCAGGCAATGCCCCGCTTGAGGTTTTCATCGCAGCCGCCGATAACCTTGGCTTCAACCATGGCTGTGACTTGTTCCCGCTGATGGATGCAGCTGATGATCTGGTGCGTCCCCTGCAAGACCGCCCTGTGCGTGTTGACCGCGAAAGCCTGTCGCTTGGGTATGCAGGTGTTTATTCCAGCTTCCTGCGCCACGCAGAAACAGCTGCAGAAACATACGGCTTAGATGCCAGGGAAATCCTTATTGAGCTTGGCAACCGCCGCATGGTGGGTGGCCAAGAAGACATGATCGTAGACGTAGCGCTAGACCTTAAAGCGCAGCGCGCAGGAGAATAACCATGACTAATATTAATGCCCTTGCTGAACAAGTTGATGCCGCAGCTCACAAAGCTTTTGCCATCCCGCAGTTGACAGAAAATGCCACCCTAACGCTAGAAGACGCCTATGAAATTCAACGCAAAAGCGTTGAACAGCGCTTGGCTCGCGGTGAAAAACTCCTTGGTGTAAAAATGGGTTTCACCAGCCGGGCCAAAGCGATCCAAATGGGTGTTGATGACCTTATATACGGTAAGCTGACAACCGGCATGATTGTCGAAGACGGCGGCACCATCACCCTTGATGATTATGTGCACCCCCGTGTCGAGCCTGAGTTAGCCCTGCTGCTTAGCGCGCCCCTTGAAGGCGAAGTGGGCATGATGGAAGCCTACGCTGCGGTGAGTGCTGTGGCACCTGCTATCGAGATTATCGACAGCCGCTATCAGGATTTTAAATTCAGCCTTATTGATGTTGTCGCAGATAATTCTTCCTCATCAGGCTTCGTACTGGGCAACTGGCAAGAAAAACCCGCCGACCCCTCCAATTTGGGCATGATCCTTTCCTTCAACGGCAAGCCAGTGCAAATTGGGTCTACTGCGGCAGTAATGGGCAACCCTATCCGCTCCCTTGTGACCGCAGCCCGCATGCTGGCGGCAAACGGCGAGCGTTTAGAAGCTGGTCAAGTTGTCCTAACCGGCGGCGCAACAGCTGCGGAGGCCCTCTCAGCCGGTGTCAGTGTAACGGCGGAACTTGAAGGACTAGGCCGCGTTGGTTTCAAAGTCGGCAGCAAATAATTAGCAATTTTCTGCAGAATATGATTGGCTGTGAAAAGAGTATACCACGAGGAACCCTATGATTGACCTTCATGACATCCGCTATGTGCATTTGGGCACGCATGATATGGAGTCTGCTGTCACTTTCGCCACTAAAATAGTGGGATTGCAAAAAGCAGAGGAAACATCAAAACGCGTCTATTTTCGATCTGATGCGCGTGAACACACTTTGTCGTATTTTGAAGGGGATCCCAACCATCATATCGTAGGTTTCGAAGTTAAATCCGCAGACCACCTAGAGGCAGCCGGGCGCGAGCTGGATAACGCAAATTATAAGGTAAAGTACGCCAGCGCTGAGGAGTGCGAATTCCGGCACTCCAGCCGTGTGCTTCAGTTTCAGGACCCAAGCGGCAATAACATAGAATTGGTATGGCGACCGGAGGCCAATAATGGCCGGAATTACTTTCCGACGCGCGCGGCAGGCATTACTGATTTTTCTCATATTGGCCTTTGCACAACTGACGCCAAACGCGATGAGAAATTCTGGACAGAGATTTGTAATGCCAAGGTAAGTGACTGGATCGGCGAAGCGCCTTTGCTGCGTATCGATGAAATCCATCACAAACTTGCGCTGTTCCCCACAGACCATGCGGGCATCCAGCATATCAACCATCAGGTTGAGAGCATTGATGACATTATGCGTGCTTGGTACTTCCTCAAGGAACAAGGGGTGCGCATTGTTTTTGGCCCCGGCAGGCACCCCACATCGGGGGCGATATTCCTATATTTCGAAGGCCCGAACGGCATGGTGTATGAATATTCCACTGGCGTCAGCAACATCACCGATGAAGAAAACCACCATCCACGGCGGTTCCCTTTCACGCCAGAAGGTTTTTGCATGTGGGGTTCCAAACCCGATATCCCTGAGTTTGGCGACTGATGGGCCCATACGATGATTAAAACGCAAGCGAAACTAAATATTGCAGCGCGCGCTTTGGCAAACGCCGGATTTGTGCACGCATACGGCCACGCTAGCATTCGGCTCGATGAAGATCGTTTTTTAGTGTGTGCGGCCAAACCTATGGGCCTCATCACCGACGCAGACAAAGGCACTACTGTACCCGTGATCGGCGATTTACCAGACGGTGTACTCGGCGAAGTGCGCATTCACCAGCAGATTTACAAACACCGCCCAGATGTGCAGTCAGTATGCAGGACAATGCCGCCCCATGTTATGGCGCTGGCAGCACTTGGTAGAACAGCAAAACCACGCCATGGTTTTGGCACCTATTTCTCGCCAGAGCTGCCCCTGTGGCCCGATATTCAGCTTATACGAAGCGACGAACAGGCAGAGGGCATTGCTGAACAGGTAGGTGACGGAAAAGCCATCATGATGCAGGGTAATGGCCTGATAACCGCTGGCGCGAGCATCGAACACGCCGTTGTCTGGGCATGGTATGCCAACGATATGGCGCGTGTAGAGCTTGAGCATTTAAGGACGGGGCTTGATAATCCTGTCATCTCGCCAGAAGCCTGCACAGCGCGGGCGACAGAGAAAGGCCTGATCATCGAACGCATGTGGGATTTCCTGACAACACCCGCCGCCTAAAAAACGCCTAAGGGCTGGGTGCATAATCTGCATACGACAAACCGTATGTTTGGAACAACTGATGCACAAGACCATCTTCAAGGCGCGCTTTAAAGTTTTTGTTAAACATCTGCACCAGTTTTTGTGTGGCTGGTGTTTGGTTGCATTTCAGATGAAGCGGGAACACATTAAGCTTCCCGTATTGTTCAAATGAAAAATAAGGCAGCTGTAATTTCTGATACGTTAATTGTGCGGCCGGTAGCGTCGCTATCATATAGTCTACCCGGCCAGTTATAAGCATTTTTAGCTGTTGCTCCATTTCTGATAGAACAACAATATCATTCCGCTTTAAACTCTCCTCAACCACATAACGTCCCGGCACCACTATAGATTTCCCAACAATTTCCTCTAATTTTGTCGGCAAGCTAACATCTCGCCCCGGAATAAGCGCTGCTATCGCGATAGAGAATGCATGGCTGAATAAAACACCCTCTCGAATAGCTTCGGGCGCTAGCATAGCGGGGAACTGGCAATTGCCCACTTTGCGGCTGAAATTCACTATCCCACAATTATGTGGTAAAACCTTCAAAGGAGGCATTTTGTCACCTGCAAACATAAGCCGCCAAAAGTCTGCATACAGCCCAGCACCATCCAGCGTTAAGGCAGCCCCCATTTCAGGCCCTTCAATAGGTATTTTCGAGAAACCGTCGTGCTCAGCACCAGCTCTCACGGTATAAGAAAAGAAGGGAAGAAACGATGCCGTGACAAATAAACACAAAAACCAGCGGCACATAAAACTACGTGCAAACAGAGAGGCGTCTTTAAGACGATTGTGTATTAATCTAGAAATTCTTCAGCCCTTCGCAACTCCGCGGCACGGCCTACTTACCCAGTTATGGTTGGCAGGCTAGGTATAGTCTAACCATAAACCCTTAAAGGTTTCCTTTTTATCGTGAAATCTACATGTTTGTTGTTCGCGTAAAACCCATATCTTGATAAAACGCTCCACCACCGAATGATGGAGCGTTTCTACGGCATCGCTTAGTCCAATGTACGTTCAAAGCTGGATGCTTTGGTTGGATCTCCTTTTCCATCGTATTTAGCGTATTCAGGGTAAGGGAAACTTGGCCTTTGCCTGAAAGGCGTATGGCCGCCGGGCATATCCTCAAGCATCAACTGTGTGGGCGTAATACCGCTTTCGACCCATTTTACCAGTGGTGACTGTGCGTCATAAACAAAAGGACCAGGGCCGCCGCTGCCGTGTACCATACCGGGCACAATATACAGCTGCATAAACTCATCTGTCACAGCCTTACCGCCCATGGCTTCTTGCACTTTAGCGTACCAATCAATTGTCATATTTGCTGAAATCATGGCATCAGACCATCCATGCACAATGATTAGCTTACCACCGCGCTTTTTAAAGGCGCTTAGGTCAACGGCGTCTGGGTCCAATATTTTTGACATTTCATCAACTTCATCAAGAGATGCAACATAGTCAAACTTAGTCCAGTCATAGCCTGGGCCGGGGTTATCAGCAGTTACCATATAGCGAACACCAGTAGCTGCACCGGTGTAAGCAAACGGCAAGTCTTCAGACCCTCGAACCGGCAGTATTGCTTCTTCCCAATCATTTTCAGAGCTTCTATCCGTGCCATACTCAAAATAGACATGCCCGTCTTTAGTCGTCGGCTTAGCATAGATTTTCCGCACCGCTTCAACTTGTGCCATATTCAGGCACTCAGATTTCACTTCAGATTGACCGTCTTTACACAGTAATTCTATTGGGTCGAACGTGCATTTGCGCGGATCATCAATGACACCATCTTTTAGGCCGTCATTTTCGTCACATGCAGCAGTTACACCCGCATGCAGTAGGTCAACCTTGTCTGAATAAATAACCGGGTTTTTACCGTCTGGATAAACCGCCTTGGCCACCCACGGAAAGTGCGCCGCGTTTTTGGGGTTATAATTTACTACGGGTGCTTTTGCGAACACGCCATCAAAGTCTTCCGGGTATCGCTGCACAGCCATTAAGCCAGCATTGCCGCCTTTAGAAAACCCCGTGATATAACTAAATTTAGGCGCTCTGCCGTAAAAGGCTTCTGCGATCGCTTTACCAGCCTGCGCCGAAATATGGTTTGCTTTATGGGCAAAATATTCGCGCGCTCTCACGTCCTTATGGGCCCAAATACCATCAAACGGTGCCCTGCTGTGATGGCCGCCGTTATTGGTGATTGTTGCATATCCGTAATAAAGGCCCGGAACAGAAATTTCCTTATGCACCTTACCGCACCATGCATCACAGGCTGCGAGCATAAAGCGCTCGTTCCAATTTTTAGGGAGAGGCAACATCATGGCAAACTGTACATGGTGCACACTATACCCTTCAACCAAGCAGTGATCCGGGAACAAAGGCTCTTCCGGCATTGGGTTGCCTTGTGAATGCCCACGTTTTTTAAAGTATAAGCTTTCGTTTGCCGTAGCCTTTTCGCCTATGACCAACCGTGTACTAATAACCCGACTTGGCTCATCGCCAACAGTTTCTAAATTTAGCACATTTAGAGCGTCACAGCGTTCGGCTAAATCAGCGCGAGACGCTTTGCTTAATGCGTCCGAAGCCTGAACAGCTGGCATTATAGACAGCCCGAACCCAAGCCCTATACAAAGCGATAGGAACTTGAGTGAAAGTCCTTTCAACGTACTCATATCATCCTCCCATTCTATTTCATTTTTGTTGTATTTTCGTAGATTTTTACCCGCTACAAACTTGGGGCATCTCCGCGATCGCGTCCCAAGTATCCGCAAAACCGGTGATACCCGCAGGTTCACCTTTACCGTCAGCCATACTGGCGTAGATACCAATGATTAAGCCGCCGTTATCGTCATAGAAGTTGACTGAACGCGCAAAAATACCATCTTCAGCCGAAGGCAGTTTCGCCGCAAAAATTGAACTAATTTCAGGCCTCAGCAAATGAGCATGCACACCTGTATTACCGTCTGCATAAACATCATGAAAGCCATCCCCGTCATCAGCCTGCCGCATCGGAACCGTGCTTGGGAAATTGAAAGTGTGCGTACCGTTGATAGAGAACACAAGCCACACACGCGTAGACCGCCCCCATTTTTCAATCGTTTTCCAAACTGTCGTGATTGTTTCATCTGTTGCCACTGTGCCAACAGACTGGCCAGCGGGTAAACCGCTTGCTATTCTTGTCTCAAGAATTGACATATCACGCGCTAGTACCGGCAATGGGGCTCCTGCCTCTACCGTTTTTAGATATTGCGTAATACGCGTTTTGTCCGTCTGGTCTGCACACTGTACATTTGCCGCAAAAGCACCCGAACTTGCTACCCCCGACAAACACAGTGCAACAGCTAATATTGGCCCATTAAACCTTGAATTATTCATACCCACCTCCTGAAAAATAACACCACCAGTGAGCATGCCCTCACCCCGTAGGGGGTTATTTACTCATTGATTTTAATTTCGAAATTAAATAGTATTATTTTCCTATATTCAAGAAAAATGTGCATATTATCTCATTTATTTCGAAATTTTATTGACTCAAATAGCCGTAGCGTGCTCAATGAACCTCAAATATCAAGGATTGCACCGTTTAATGTCGGTTTCCGTAGATACACGTCCACTTAGTCCTGGAAATCTGCTTGCCCGGCTAACAATATAGTAGGCCAACTATGGTCAAAGTTACGGTGCACCCTAGCTTTGTAAAAAGGAAAAATCATGATGGTAAATCGATTACTGGGCTTAATATTAGTTTCGCTATGGGCGGCCTGTAACACAGTCGCGGCTTATGCTGAAAGT
>JAESTR010000105.1 GCA_016763495.1 Kordiimonadaceae bacterium | reverse complement strand
GTACTTTTGACAGCGTTACTTCAACGCCACATTTTTCGCAGATAATACCGCGATACTTCATGCGCTTATATTTACCGCACAAGCATTCGTAATCTTTTACAGGGCCAAAAATACGAGCACAGAAAAGGCCGTCTTTCTCAGGCTTAAAAGTACAATAGTTAATGGTTTCCGGCTTTTTAATCTCACCAAAAGACCATGAGCGGATGCGCTCAGGGGACGCGATCGAGATTTGAATCTGATCAAACGACTCTGGTTTCTGGTTCGGATTGAAGTGTTTCATTACTTCTTGATTCATGTCCGGCTTCTTTCAATTTCTGTGGTGCTCTGTATCAACAAAGAGGCACCAACGCCTTCCAAAAAGTGCCTGCCGTTAGGCTGGCAGGTCGAGGGCAAGCCCCCGACCAAACTCACGAGACCTACGTTAATCGTCGGTGCCTGTAATCAATTCAACATTCAAGCAAAGCGACCGCATTTCCTTGATAAGTACGTTGAATGATTCTGGGATACCCGCTTCAAACGAACTGTCGCCTCGAACGATGGCTTCATAAACCTTAGTACGGCCCTGAACATCATCCGATTTAACAGTTAGCATTTCCTGAAGCGTGTAAGCAGCACCGTAAGCTTGCAGTGCCCACACTTCCATCTCACCAAAGCGCTGACCACCAAACTGAGCTTTACCACCCAGCGGCTGCTGAGTAACAAGGCTGTATGGGCCAATAGAACGCGCGTGGATTTTGTCATCCACAAGGTGATGAAGTTTAAGCATGTAAATGTAACCAACGGTTACTTTACGATCAAACATCTCACCGGTACGGCCATCAAAAAGCTCAACCTGCCCAGATGTGGCAAGACCAGCTTTCTCAAGCATTACACAAATGTCAGCTTCAACAGCACCATCAAACACTGGCGTACCCATTGGAACACCGTTTGTCAGGTTACCTGCTAGCTCAAGGATTTGGTCATCATCCAGCTCAGCCACATCCGTAGCATACTGATCATCACCATAAATATCTTTGAACTTCGCACGAAGATCATCAATCGTACCCGTGTTATGCCTGTGCGCTTCGATCATGGAGTCAATCTGGCGACCAAGACCACGTGAAGCCCAACCAAGGTGTGTTTCCAGGATCTGCCCTACGTTCATACGCGAAGGCACACCAAGAGGGTTCAACACCACATCAACTGGCGTACCGTCTTCAAGGTACGGCATGTCTTCTTGTGGCAAGATGCGTGAGATAACCCCTTTGTTACCATGACGGCCAGCCATTTTGTCGCCCGGCTGAAGCTTACGCTTCACAGCAACAAAAACTTTAACCATTTTGAGAACACCAGGGTTCAGCTCAGCACCGCGCTGAAGTTTTTCAATCTTCTCGTCAAAGCGACTTTGCAGCTGTGCACGGTTGGCATCAAACTGCTTGCGAAGTGCTTCGATATCAGACATTGAAGCATCGTTATCAACGGCTAGATCCCACCACTGAATACGACGAAGCTCCTCAAGACCTTCTTCAGAAACCACAGCACCTTTACTAAGCTCTTTAGTGCCAGCAGTCACTTTATTGCCAAGCAATAGAGGGCTTAGACGACCATAAATGTTACGCTCAAGAATAGCGCGCTCATCTTCACGGTCTTTTGTAAGGCGTTCAATTTCTTCACGCTCGATTGTTAGCGCACGTTCGTCTTTGTCCACACCGTGGCGGTTAAAGACGCGGACTTCAACAACCGTGCCCGCAACACCCGGCGGCAAGCGCATGGAAGTATCACGTACATC
The DNA here is from genome assembly GCA_016763495.1 of Kordiimonadaceae bacterium. The sequence goes on along the minus strand of JAESTR010000105.1, from coordinate 3,301 downwards.
AGAAGCTTTTTCACCAAAGATGGCACGCAGAAGTTTTTCTTCCGGTGTCATTGGGCTTTCGCCCTTTGGTGTGATTTTACCAACAAGGATATCACCTGGATGCACTTGGGCGCCCACATACACGATACCGGCTTCATCTAGACTTTTCAGCCCTTCTTCACCCACGTTAGGAATATCACGCGTGATTTCCTCAGGGCCAAGCTTGGTATCACGAGCCATCACTTCAAACTCATCGATATGGATAGACGTGAAGACGTCTTCTTTCACGATGCGCTCTGAAATAAGGATACTATCCTCATAGTTATACCCGTTCCAAGGCATGAAGGCCACGAGAGCATTCCGGCCAAGAGCCAACTCACCAAGGTCAGTCGACGGCCCGTCACAAATGATGTCACCTTTATTGATATCATCACCCACTTTTACAAGTGGACGCTGATTGATGCAGGTATTTTGGTTCGAACGCTGGAATTTCTGCAATGTGTAAATATCTACACCAGACCGGCCAGGGTCAACATCTTCAGTGGCCCGAATAACAATCCGTGTCGCGTCTACTTGCTCAACCACACCAGTACGGCGGGCGGCAATCGCAGCGCCACTATCAGAAGCTACGATTTTTTCCATGCCAGTACCAACAAACGGCGCTTCTGCACGCACAAGAGGCACGGCCTGACGTTGCATGTTTGATCCCATAAGCGCGCGGTTCGCATCATCATTCTCTAGGAATGGGATAAGCGATGCAGCTACAGATACTAACTGCTTCGGTGATACATCCATCAGGTCAATACTGTCAGATGAAACCATCAAATATTCGCCAGTTTGACGACAAGAAATCAGCTCATCTACAAATTTACCGTCAGCATCAAATTTCGTCGTGGCTTGCGCTACTTTAAAGCTGCCTTCTTCCATTGCTGAAAGGTAAACAATTTCATCAGACACAATACCGCCTGAAACTTTGCGGTATGGCGTTTCAATAAAGCCATACTTGTTAACCCGAGCGTAGGTAGCCAAAGAGTTAATCAAACCAATGTTTGGACCCTCTGGTGTTTCAATCGGGCAGATACGACCATAATGTGTTGGGTGTACGTCACGTACTTCAAAGCCAGCACGTTCACGCGTCAAGCCGCCAGGGCCAAGCGCTGACATACGACGCTTGTGCGTAATTTCTGAAAGCGGGTTTGTTTGATCCATAAACTGTGAAAGCTGTGAGGAACCAAAGAACTCGCGAACAGAAGCCACAACAGGCTTCGCATTGATAAGGTCATGCGGCATTACCGTGTCAACATCAACAGATGACATACGCTCGCGGATAGCTCGCTCCATGCGCAACAAACCAATCCGATACTGATTTTCCATCAACTCACCAACGGAACGCACGCGGCGGTTACCAAGGTGATCGATATCATCAATTTCGCCACGACCGTCTTTAAGGTTCACAAGCGTTTTCAGTGTTGAAAGAATGTCTTCTCTGCGCAGCACGCCAACTGTATCATCACGATCCAGCTTAAGGCGCATGTTCATTTTCACACGACCAACGTCAGACAGGTCATAACGTTCTGGATCAAAGAACAAACCGTAGAATAAAGCTTCGGCAGTTTCTTTGGTAGGAGGCTCACCTGGGCGCATCACTTTGTAGATTTCAGCAAGGGCACCATCAAGGCACTCTACTTTATCTGCTTTTAGTGTGTTGCGAATGAACGGACCAACATTAACATAGTCAATGTCCAACACTTCAATGTCTTTAAAGCCCGCGGTTGTCAGCGCTTCAAGCACTTCTTCCGTTAGCTCGTCACCGGCTTCCGCATAGATAGCACCAGTTTTTTCATTGATCATATCGGAAGAAACAAATTTACCGAGGATCAACTCATCAGGCACCAAGATGGCCTCTAGGCCTTCTTTCTCAAGCTTTTTAACAAGACGCGGTGTTACTTTTTTACCGGCTTCTACAATTACTTCGCCTGAATCTGCATTTACAAGGTCAAACGTAGGTTTCTGACCGCGCCACGAAGATGGAACAAACGGCACACGCCATCCGTCTTTGGTACGCTTATAGTTTTGCGTCTTGTAGAAATTGCCAAGAATATCTTCCGCAGACAAACCAAGTGCAAACATGAAGGTCGTTGCAGGCAGCTTGCGACGACGGTCAATACGCACGTTAACAATGTCTTTGGCATCAAATTCAAAATCGAGCCATGAACCGCGGTAAGGGATTACACGAGCAGAAAACAGGAACTTGCCTGAACTGTGTGTTTTACCTCGGTCATGATCAAAGAAAACGCCAGGGGAGCGGTGCATTTGCGATACAATCACGCGCTCTGTGCCGTTCACCACAAATGTACCACTAGGGGTCATCAGCGGGAGGTCACCCATGTAAACGTCTTGTTCTTTGATATCGAGAACTGACTTTGCTTCTGTTTCCGGATCAATCTCGAAAACAATCAAACGAAGTGTCGCACGCAAAGGCGCAGCATATGTAATGTCACGTTGCTGACACTCTTCTACGTCAAACTTTGGTGGTTCAAGCTCGTACCGCACATATTCAAGCGAGGCTGTGCCTGCGAAATCCTGAATAGGGAATACTGATTTTAATACACGCTCAAGCCCAGAAGCTAACCGCTCTTCTTCGTCACAACCTGCTCTGAAGAATTGGTCATAGGACCGCCGTTGTACCTCAATGAGGTTTGGCATTTGCGTAACTTCAGAAATATGTCCAAAGTCTTTACGCACACGCTTACGGCCGGTAAATGAAGTCGCCATGCTTCGCCCTCGTCCTTTAAATAGTGCCGCATCAACCCCCGCTACCTATTGGTAACAAAGGCCACATATTGGCTGCCAAAACAGAGTATAAGGCGATAATCTACCTTAAACTCCTGAAAATCCAAGTCTTTTTGGGGTCCAACAACACCGAAGCCCAAAACCAAACACCTTATTTTATGTCCTGTGCCTTTAGGACGCCGAAAGGCCGGAAGCGAAAATCGCCTCCGACCTTAAGGTATTATGTTTGTTAAGCTTACTTAAGCTCAACAGAAGCGCCAGCTGCTTCGAGCTTAGCTTTAACTTCTTCTGCTTCTGATTTAGAAGCCGCTTCTTTAACAGCTTTAGGAGCACTTTCAACAAGGTCCTTAGCTTCTTTGAGGCCAAGACCAGTGATCGCACGTACTTCTTTAATCACGTTGATTTTCTTCTCGCCAATAGCTGTAAGAACAACGTCAAACTCGTCTTTCTCAGCAACTACTTCAGCAGCGCCGCCAACAGCAGCTACAGCTACAGGTGCAGCAGCAGAAACGCCCCATTTTTCTTCAAG
>JAESTR010000104.1 GCA_016763495.1 Kordiimonadaceae bacterium | reverse complement strand
GCGAGCGCAGGGAAAAGCCGCTCTACGTGTCTGGGTGAGGTGTTTTGAATAGTCATTTTATGCGGCCTTTCTGCTATTAAGTGTTGCGCGGTTATGAGCCTCCATAAAATTAAGGGTTGGTCCCACGGGTACAATGCCTGTTGGGTTTATGGTTGCATGGCTAGCGTAATAATGAGTTTTGATGTGGTTCATAAAGACGGTCCCTGCCACACCTTCAGTTTGATATATGTCCCGCAGGTAGGCCCACAAATTTGGGTAATCCTTTATTTGGCGAATGTTGCATTTAAAATGCCCCACATAAACAGCATCAAAACGCACCAGCGTTGTGAATAGCCGAATGTCTGCCTCTGTCAGGGCATCACCTACAAGGTAACGCTGCTGAGATAATAGATCTTCCAGCTGGTCTAGCGTAGCAAACAGCGGCCCAACAGCGTCTTCGTATGCAGCCTGTGTGGTTGCAAACCCTGCTCTATAAACACCGTTATTCACTGTGTTATAAATCAGCGTATTTAATTCCTCAATCGCCGCCCGTTTGTCTTCAGGCCAATAGTCACCTTCGCGGGCGCCAACACCGTCGAAGGCACTGTTGAACATACGAATAATATCTGCAGATTCGTTGCTGACGATTGTATTCAGCTTTTTATCCCAAAGCACTGGCACAGTTACACGCCCGCTGTAGGTTGGGTCAGCTTTTGTATAAATCTGGTGCATCAGCTTTGCGCCAAACAAAAGGTCGCCGGTGCTGCCGTCAGCTGTGTCGAATGTCCAGCCGTCTGCGGCCATCACTTGCGCCACAACAGATACTGGGATCAGGTCTTCCAGCCCTTTAAAGGCTCGCATAAGTAAAGTGCGGTGCGCCCACGGGCATGCATAGGATACATACAGGTGGTAGCGCCCTGCTTCGGCTTTAAAACCGCCCTTGCCGGTTGGCCCTGCGCTGCCGTCTGCTGTTACCCAGTTTCTAAACTGTGCTTCACTGCGCACAAACTTGCCGCCGGTTGATTTTGTATCATACCATTTATCTGTCCAGATGCCGTCTACGAGTAAGCCCATTTTTATCTCCTGTTGCTGCCTTGTATCGTTAGCTTGGAAATAAAGATAAGGCCGAAGAGTGAGTAATTGTAGATGGTCTGTTTGGAAACCTACGTTCTAAAATAACGAACGATAAATGCATCATAGGCAGTCAGTGTTTTCTTTTCTCTCATACCACGCGGATAGAAAATCAATGAAGACCCGTACTTTTAAGGGCAATAAACGTCGCTCTGGGTACAAGGCATACAAGTGAGAAAGGGGCCGTTCCCAGTCAGGCAATACATCAATCACTTCGCCGCTAGCCAGTGCTTCGTGCACAAAAAATCGAGGTAAGGCCGTGATGGAAAGACCATGGATGACGCTTGCTAATTGCAAATTACCTGAGTTGGAGGTCAGCGTACCTTTCACGCGCACGCTGGTATGTTTACCGTTTTTTTCAAAACGCCACTGATGGGACGCAGTAAGGTTGGAATATAGTGTGCAGCGGTGGTCTTTTAAGTCGTCTGGAATTTGTGGGGTGCCGTGTTTTTCTAGATATGCTGGGCTGGCTACAATATGAGCATGAATTTTTGCCAGCTTTTTGGCGATAAGGCTGGTGTCGTCCAGCTTGTCTGCGATGCGGATGCCCACATCATAGCCGCCACTCACAATATCCACCCGTTCATCGCTCAGGTTTAACTGCAAGGTTAGATCAGGGTGCAGTTCCATAAAGGCTAAAAGCGGACGTTTCAGGTTCAAGTCAGTAAAACTGCGCGGTGCGGTTAACCGGATGGTGCCGGTTAAACTTTGGCCTGTGCTTGCAACAGATTGTTTTGCATCTTCCACATCGGCGAGAATAGTGATACCGCGTTCATAAAACAAGCTGCCTACATCAGTGGCTGACACACCGCGTGTAGAGCGGGACAACAGCTTTACGCCCAATTCTTCCTCAAGCAGATGAATGCGCCTGCTGGCGACCGATTTGGTAATATGCAGGCTCTTGGCTGCAGCAGTTAAATTGCCTTCCTCCACAGCACGGCAGAAGGTACGAATTGCTATAAGATCCATAATAAGTGCCTCACCATGTTAGAAAATATGACACAAAAACCTCTATATCGCGGACAACTGTTCTACAAGATGAAACATTGCCGCAGATTACTAATTTTGAACTTGCTGGGAATTGTTACTAAAAAATCAGTGAATATAATTGACGTAGTGAAATCCACGAACTCATTCACATCTATTAAATAGTAGGTGTGAATACTCTAAACAATAAAAAACCGGCTTCAGATGAGGCCGGTTTTTAAATTCGTTTATGAAAGGGTCGCTTACTTAGGCGAAAGCACCATAATCATCTGCCGGCCCTCAAGCTTGGGGTGGGCTTCAACTTTGGCAGTTTCTTTCATTTCTTCAGCAACGCGCTTCAAAACGGCCATACCAAGTTCTTGGTGCGCCATTTCACGACCACGGAAGCGGATGGTCATTTTCACTTTATCGCCATTGTCGATAAACTGATGAACCTTCTTCAGCTTCACATCATAGTCGTGCACATCAATGCCCGGACGCATCTTAATCTCTTTAACGTCCTGCGTTTTTTGCTTTTTGCGCGCAAGGTTGGCTTTTTTCTGCGCTTCATATTTATATTTACCGAAGTCCAGAACCTTACATACGGGGGGTTCAGCGTTTGGCGAAATCTCTACAAGGTCAAGCCCACTGTCCTTGGCAATTACAATTGCGTCAGCGACAGCAACAACACCGTGGTTTTCTCCTTCAGCTCCGATAAGGCGCACTTTATCAGATGTGATAGCGCCATTAACACGCGGGCCGCTCTGTTTAGGTGGCCCCGCAAAATTCCCTCTACGTATGTCTCGTCTCCTGTTGTTCGTTAAACTTATGTAGTGTTTTGACGAACTTTACTTGCAACACCCTGTTCGCCTCAGATGATTGTGTTACGTGATTCGGCGGTACTATAACGACAGAAGGCCTTATTGCAAAGCCTTGATAGCCCTTAGTTTTTAAAGCTTACTCTACACCCGTTGGCATGGTGCTTTCTTGCATCAGTGCAGCGATGGCTTC
>JAESTR010000103.1 GCA_016763495.1 Kordiimonadaceae bacterium | reverse complement strand
TGAGCAAGGCAAGCTAGACCTTGATGCCGATGTGAACAAATACATCACCAACTTTCAAATTGATGATACTTACCCCGGCCAACCAGTGACCATGCGCCACATCATGACCCACTCAGCCGGCTTTGAAGACGGCGGCCTTGGGTACCTTATCCTTGACGATATCAACGATACTATCCCGCTTGCTGACGCCATGAAAAAATATGAGCCTGCACGTGTGAATGCACCCGGTGCTCAAACAGCCTACTCAAACTATGCGACATCAATCGCAGGGCTTGTCGTGCAAAACCTATCAGGCCAAGCATTCAATGATTATGTAAAAACAAATATCTTTGATGTGCTCGGCATGGATAGCTCATCCTTCTACGAGCCACTACCTGAAAACCTCAATGATAACATGGCTGTGGCTTATAAATTTGAAGCTGGAAAATATGTAGCCCAGCCTTTTGAGATTGTCGCAAGCTTCTCGCCTGCTGGTGCAGCCTCGGCCACAGCGACAGACATGATAAAATTCGCTCAGGCTATTTTAAATGGCGGCGAACTTGACGGTGCCCGCATTCTTAGGGCTGATACTGTAGAACAAATGCTGACGCGCAATTTCTCGCATGACCCGCATATGATGGGTTTGGCATTAGGCTTTTACGAAACTGAGCATAGCGGTGTTCGGTTGCTTGGCCATGGTGGCGACACAGCCTTTTTCCATTCAGAATTGGCGATTGATCAAAGCAACAACTTAGCTTTCTTCGTATCATTTAGCGGCGCAGGCGGCTCGAAAGTACGTAGTTCATTTGCAACATCATTTTATGAGGCTTTCAACGCACAAGAAATAGTCCCTGTTACACCGCCAGCTGACTTTGCGGAACGCGCTGGAAAATATGCCGGCGAATACCGTTTTTGGAGAAGCAGCTTCACCAAAGTTGAAAAAGCATTGGGCATTACAGGCGGCCTGAATGTTGCACCAACAGCCAACAACACACTTCTTTTCGCTTTCGGCGCTAGCCCAAAAGAATATGTTGAAATTGACAAAAACCTGTTCAGGCAAGTCGGCGGTGAAAGCAAACTTGCATTCCAAGAAAATACTTCAGGCGACATTACTGGTTTTGTCATTGACGGCGCACCGTTCATGTCAACGTATAAATCACCTTTTTATCTAACATCGGGGTTCAACCAAGGCTTTTTAGCTCTGTCACTGTTGATGTTTGTTGGTGTGTTATTGAAGCTGGCTTACAGATGGAAAACCCACCGTGAGATGCAAGGCACTGAAAAGACTTTAAACCGTGCCGTCTTATATACAGCGGGCTTGAATATGCTAGTGATTATCATCGGCGCAATTGTTCTTACAGCCTTTGGTGACAGGCTACAGTTTGGCGTACCAACACCTATCGCCATGTGGCTATGGCTACCGATCTTCTCCACAATCGCGGGCTTCTATCTGGCTTACAATGCTGTGACTGTATGGAAAGACGGCCTGCTTGCCAGCATATGGGCACGCGTGCGCTACAGCCTCCTTGCCGCTGCGGGCTTGTTTATGGCGTGGTTCTACTATTTCTGGAACCTGCTTGGCTTCAACTATTTTAGCTAAATCACAAATGGGTAGGTGTCACATGGCACCTACCTTCTTTTGTACAATGTGAAACTAGTGAGTTAAAAAATGAATATAATCAAAAAAATAACGACAGTGATTTGCGGCAGTATCTTGGCATTGGGGCTAACTGTACCCAGCAGTGCATTAGAGCTGTCAGACCTGAAAAAACCCGGTGTAGCAGAAGCTTTTATTGATGGCTTAGTCTTGCCGCTAATGCGGGAGCATAACAGCCCGTCAGGCTCAGTATCTATCATCAAGGATGGCGAGCTCGTATTTGCCAAAGGCTATGGTTTCCAAAACATTGAGAAGCAGATTAAGGCCACAGCAGGCTCGACATTGTTTCGTCCGGGTTCCATCTCCAAGCTCTTCACTTGGGTTGCCGTCATGCAGATGGTAGAGCAAAATAAGCTCGACCTTGATGCGGATGTGAACAAATATCTTACTAACTACCAAATTAAAGACACCTACCCCGGTCGGCCTGTCACTATGCGCCACATCATGACCCACTCCGCTGGCTTTGAAGATGGTGGGATGGGGTATCTGATAATAGAAGACGCCAACGATGCTATTCCTCTTGCTGATGCAATGAAAAAATACCAACCGAGCCGCGTGAACCCGCCCGGCGCACAAACAGCTTACTCTAATTACGCGACAGCTGTTGCAGGCCTTATTGTTGAAAACCTTTCAGGCCTGGGCTTCAATGATTATATTCAGAAGAATATTTTCGATGTGCTTGGCATGGATAACAGCTCTTTCTATGAGCCCCTACCTGAAAGCCTAGATAATAACATGGCAGTGGCTTACGCATATGAAGCGGGCAAATATGTATCCAAGCCTTTTGAAATCGTTGCGAACTTCTCCCCTGCTGGCGCGGCGTCAGCCACGGCAACCGACATGGCAATTTTTGCACAAGCTATTCTAAATGGTGGAGAATATAACGGTGCACGCATTCTAACTGCGGAAACCACTAAACAGATGCTTACTCGCAACTTCTCCCATGACCCACGCATAATGGGCATGGCGCTTGGTTTCTATGAAACTGAACATAATGGCACACGCCTAGTAGGGCATGGAGGAGATACTATTTATTTCCACTCAGACCTTGCTATCGACCAATCCAACGACCTTGCGTTTTTCATTTCCTTCAGCGGTTCCGGTGGGTCGGCTGTACGCAGTGCTTTAACTCCCGCTTTTTATGACACATTCTTACCTGTTGAAAAAACACCTGTAACAGCCCCTAGTGACTTTGCAGACCGCGCAGAGAAATACGCTGGTGAATACCGTTTCTGGCGCGCGGGTCATACCACTATAGAAAAAGCGATGGGCGTCTCAGGTGGCATATCAATCATGCCAACGGCAAACAACACTCTCTTTGTTGACGCGGGTGGCCTAGGCGGGGAATTTGTCGAAATCGACAAAAACCTATTCCAAAAAGTCAGCGGCCTGACAAAGCTTGGCTTTCAGGAAAATGATAGAGGTTCCATAACTGGGTTTGTGATCGACGGGCTCCCATTCATGTCCACTTACAAGTCACCATTCTACATGACCAGCAGCTTCCAGTTTACACTGCTTGGCATTTCACTGTTGGCTTTTGCTGGGGTGCTGTTGCGCCGTTTTTACCAGCGCCAGACCTATAACGCCCTCGACGGAGTAGAAAAAACAGTTGCTCGTGCTTCTGTCATTGTTGCCAGCGCTAATTGGATAACGCTCATCGTTGGTGCAATTGTAGTAACAGCTGTCAGTGACAGGTTTATGTCTGAAATCCCGACAGCATTCACGCTTTGGCTTTGGTTACCAATCATCGCCAGCATTGTAGGGCTGTATCATGCCTATAATGCTGCGATTGTGTGGAAAGATGGCTTACTTGGCGGCACATGGGCTCGTGTACGATACAGCATCGTAGCCGTAGGCGGCCTGTTTATGGCGTGGTTCTATTACTTCTGGAATATTCTAGGCTTCAATTATTTTAGCTAAAACCGAAACTAGGGGCACTTTTAAGTGCCCCTAGTCCTTCATCAATGACAACTCAGTTAGCAATGAAATGAAAATACTTAAATCTCTGAAAGCTGTTGCATGCAGCGGTATAGTCGCCCTTGGCCTATCTACCGCTGGCCATGCCCTTGAACTGTCAGATCTGAAAAAACCGGGTGTGGCCGAAGCTTTTGTTGATGGCTTAGTCTTGCCGCTAATGCGCGAGAAAAATAGCCCATCAGGCGTCGTTTCCATCATGAAAGATGGCGAATTGATATTCGCCAAAGGATATGGTTTTCAAGACATCGAGAAACAGATAAAAACCGATGCAGCTACAACATTGTTTCGCCCCGGCTCAATCTCCAAGCTCTTCACGTGGGTTGCAGTGATGCAGATGGTTGAGCAAGGCAAACTTGACCTTGACGCAGACGTAAACAAATACCTTAAAACTTTCCAACTTGAAGATACTTACCCCGGCCAACCCATCACCATGCGCCACATCATGACCCATACAGCTGGTTTTGAAGATGGCGGCCTTGGCTATTTCGTTGTTGAGGACTTTGAGGATATCAAACCT
>JAESTR010000102.1 GCA_016763495.1 Kordiimonadaceae bacterium | reverse complement strand
GTGAAGCCTACGAAGCAGACATTACCTACACAACGAATAACGAACTAGGTTTTGACTATCTGCGCGATAATATGAAATTTCACCAGTCTGAAATGGTGCAGCGAGACCCCGGTTTTGCCATCGTGGATGAAGTCGATTCGATCCTGATCGATGAAGCACGCACACCGCTTATTATCTCAGGCCCAACTGAAGACAAATCTGAGCTTTATAGTATCATCGATAAATTGATCGCTGTACTCGGTGAAGACGATTACGAGAAAGATGAGAAGTCAAAAGCAGTATCGCTAACGGAAGACGGCACCGAACGACTTGAGAAAATTCTGTTTGAACAAGAGCTACTGAAAACAGAAAACCTCTATGACTATGAAAATGTAGCCATTGTGCACCATGTTGATCAGGCCCTTAAGGCTCACACCATGTTTGAGCGCGATACCGACTATATCGTCAAAGACAATAAAGTTATCATCATTGACGAATTTACTGGCCGCATGATGGATGGCCGCCGCTATTCAGGTGGTTTGCACCAAGCGCTGGAAGCCAAAGAAAACGCTGAGATTCAACCTGAAAACCAAACATTAGCGTCCATCACTTTCCAGAATTATTTCCGCATGTACCCAAAGCTGTCTGGCATGACAGGTACAGCCGCCACTGAAGCAGAAGAATTTGCCGATATTTACAGTCTTGGCGTTATTGAAATTCCAACCAATGTTGACGTTGTCCGAAAAGACGAGCATGACGAGTTTTACCGCACTGCTGACGAAAAGTTCAATGCGATCCTACGTGACATTGAAGAAGCTCAGCAAAAAGGCCAGCCGGTTCTCGTCGGTACAGTTTCTATCGAAAAATCAGAGCTACTTTCTGAATTTCTCAAGAAAAAGAATATCAAACACAACGTTCTGAATGCACGTCATCATGAGCAGGAAGCCAGCATTGTTGGCCAAGCCGGCCGTGAAGGCACAGTAACCATCGCCACCAACATGGCGGGTCGGGGTACAGATATTCAGCTTGGCAGTAACGCCGATATGCGTATTGCTGAAGAAACTGCTGGCATTGAAGATGTAGCAAAAATTGCAGATATCACAGCCAAAATTCGCGCTGAGATTGAAGTTGAAAAAGCACGAGTGATTAAAGCCGGTGGTTTGTATATCATCGCGACTGAGCGGCATGAAAGCCGCCGCATTGATAACCAGTTACGTGGCCGTGCAGGCCGTCAGGGTGATACAGGCCGGACCAAATTCTTCCTGTCGCTTCAAGACGATATGATGCGTATTTTTGGCCCCGAACGCATGGACAGCATGTTGGTGCGCCTCGGTATTGAAGAAGGCGAAGCCATCATCCACCCGTGGATCAATAAAGCTATTGAGAAAGCACAGCAAAAAGTTGAAGCGCGCAACTATGATATCCGTAAAAACCTAGTGAAGTTTGACGATGTTATGAATAACCAACGTCAGGTTATTTACGAACAACGCCGCGAAATTATGGATGCAGAAGACGTTAGTGAAACCCTTGATGACATGCGAGCTGATGTTGTCTGCCATTTAGTTGAAAGCCGCATCCCGCCAAAATCATATCCTGAACAATGGGACCTTGATGGCCTGCAAGAGGATGTTGGGCGTGTCCTAGGCCTAGAGGGCACATCAGTTATAGAGTGGGGCAAAGAAGAAGGCGTAGATGACAATACGATTATCGACCGCCTAGAAGAAGCAGCCAACAAACTGAATACAGATAAATCTGACCGCTACGGCAAAGATGTTTGGGCTAGTATTGAGAAAAGCCTACTATTGCAAGTAGTTGACCAAGAGTGGAAAGACCACCTGCAGAATCTTGACCATATCCGCCAAGGTGTCGGCCTGCGTGCATACGGTCAGCGTGACCCCCTAAACGAGTATAAGACAGAAGCCTTTGGTTTGTTTGAAGGCATGCTACGCCACACCCGTGAAAGCGCTGTGCAATTACTAGCCCGTGTTGAGATTGCACCACAAGAAGCTGAGCCCGGTATTTTTGGACCGCAAGGACCAGCAATTGGGGAAGAGCAGCATTTAGATCCCATTACGGGCGAAAATGAAATGGCGAACAGCATTAACCCGTTTGACGCTAGCACATGGGGCGATATACCACGCAACGCGCCATGCCCGTGTGGCTCAGGTGAAAAGTTTAAGCATTGCCATGGTGACATGGGTGGCGGGCAGCGAATTGCTGCCGGTAAACAGCGCCCTATAGCCAACCCGTTTTCCAATATCGGACGCAACGACCCATGCCCGTGTGGCACCGGTAAAAAGTTTAAACATTGCCATGGTGCGCTGTAATATAGGCACCGAGCCTTGTACAAAACCCCAGTATTTTAACGATCCACAACAGATATTTTCAGCAAAATAACAGACTTGTGATTTTGCTGAACGCTGTCTGAATAAGCTGCTCAGACTTCCCTAAGCATGCATTTGCTAGGCTCCTCTCATAATAAGCGAGGAGACCTGCAATGAAACTGTTCAATAGAGTTACCAAAATACTAGGGGCGCCAGCCATCGTAGCAGCAGTGGTTTTCACTGCGCCAGCTACCGCTGACCATAAATCAAATTATGGCCCCCACTATACCGAGCAAGCTGACCCTGCAGACCCGTCATTTCGCCATGCACATCCCTTCCGTGTGTATGTAAATATCCGCACAGAAGAAGAGCGTCAGCACAAGCAGGCTCGGCGGGATACTCGCAGAAATGAACACGTGCGGCGGCAGACATATGACCGTAATGACGCGCGTGCAAAAAATACCTATGGTCGCCACAAGGCCCGCCGTTGGCACCACACTGGTGGCGATAAAGGCAACAGTTTCGAACAACGCGCGCTCCGCTATATCACTCGGTCACTGCCCCACACTATAATCTTGGTTGATAACCCGCGACAAGCAGACATGATTGTTAAGGTAAACCAGTCTAAGTTTGATTTGAATTTCCGTGTGATTGATGTGGACCAGAAAAATACAAAATACAAAAAGAGCCGCCGCTACACTGGGGGGCAGTGCGGTGTTTATCACCACGCCTACTATACCAAAGTAAAAGAAAAAGGCGAAGCGCATGGCTATTATGACCTGAAGTTTAAGCTACGCGGATTTGAGCCTTATAGAACAAATATACACCTGCGCTCTAGCGAGAAGTTTAGCTACGGCAAAAACCTGCGCGCCCGCACCGACTGCGGCTTACAAGCTACCCACCACTTGCCTTCTAAAGGCGTGAGCAAACTGTTTAACCGGTCGCACCCTGACTATAGGCAGCAAATTGTAGATGAAGTTATACGTGATGCTGCAAAAGACCTTGGCCGCAATATCGCTCGCCAAATTAAAGGTCGGGCTAACCAGCATTATGCGGCCCTAGCATCTCGGCTTTCCCACGGTAACAGTAAGTATCAAGAAAACCACTATAGCGATGCCACACGTGGGTTAGCCGCACTGATAGCCCTGATTGTGCACGATTGAATGAACTGTGCTGCATACCCTTCTGGTGCGGACAACTATTCTCCCCTCGCTTGGATAGCCTACTGAGCCAGAATACAGCACACACAAGAACGCCGGCGGCCCGCCTGAGCCTCCGGCGTTTTGTATACCAACTTGGTATCACTGTTAGCCGCTCCGTTTAGAGCACCAACCATGCATAAGCCCTGCTTGGTAAAATAACGTTGGGTCACGAAAGCCGCTTTCTATAAGAAGAGCTTCGATTTCAGTTGCAGGCAACAAAGACACACCCTTAAACGAGCAGATTTTTTCCACATGAGCAGTCGGCATACCAGAATGCTTCATGGTTTTCCCCCACATATCGAATAACCCGGCAAAACGAGTGGACTCTTGATCACCAGACAAATCAGCGTTCACCAACCAGCCGTCTGGGCGCAAGCGGCTAGCGATCTCAGTAAAAAATCCCCGTCGCTCGCTCAAGTCTAGCAGAAAATGCGATACCAGCATTGCTGTAGCAGCGTCAAATGGATCAGCACCAGGAAGCGTATGCAAATACCCTTCATGGAAAATACAGCGGTCGGAAAGATCCAACTTTTCAGCCTCTTCACGGCAGATATCCATCATCGCGGCAGCAGGCTCAACCAGTGTAAATCGCCATTCGGGATTAACCTGCGCAAGCGCCTTCAATTCTGCTCCCGTACCAACACCCACACACAAGATATTTGCTTGAGCTGGAAGGTCAGACAACACCATTCGAGTTAACAAAAACAATGCGTCTTTTATGGGAGTTAAACTAGCTCGCTGCTTATCATACGTAGCAGCGTTATCTTTATCAAAAAATGCAGCTGCTTTTTTTTCGTTCATATAGGGCTCCTGATGAAACCAGAGCTCTATTACTTAGGAACGATTATGCAACTTGCAACCGTGTAAAAATTTCGGCTTAGACTTTAAGTGCCACGGCCCTTACAGCTCCAACGCATCATTAAAGCCAACGCTTGTACGCTAATTTTAGTGGTCAAATAATAACGAGAAAGTAACCGGCACAATCAGTCCAATAGCATCTAGGCTGGCTAGTTCTCTCAACTTTTCAATACCTGCACCCATGTCAAATTCATCAGCATCAACCAGCACAGGTGCTGCACTGCTTACCACGACTGATGTGTCAGAAAGTCTG
>JAESTR010000101.1 GCA_016763495.1 Kordiimonadaceae bacterium | reverse complement strand
TGGCGCGCAACCGAGCGCGGCGCCTTAATATTATCAGATGCGTTAGTGGGATTGGAATGCAGTCTCTTTGAGCAAATTGTGACCAGTACGCACACAGTTTTTATGGGGCATGTGAAACAAATCTGGTTAGGCAACCAAGACCAACCATTGGTCTATAGCGATGGTCAATTCGCAACGTTAGCCGCCTAATTTCAGCCAAAGAGGCCGCCATTCCATACTTGAATACGGGAGAATTAAAATGCAATCAGCAGTACAAAAAACCGGTGCTATCACACTATATCCAGAATCCAAAACAGCCAAAGCAGAAGCCTCTAGGATTTTCGCACTTCAACGAATTAGCGCTCAGAATACGCCAAACCCAGATTATAAAAGCCGCAAAGATGCTCTTAAAAGGCTCGCCCTGATTATAGAACGCAACAGGATCACTCTTTGCGATACTTTGTCCCATGATTACGGTAACCGTGCGCGTGAAGAGACTTTGCTTACTGAAATTAACAGCGTGCTTTCAAACTTGCGGTTCACGAAACGGCAATTGCGAAAATGGATGCGCCCCACCCGCCGGTCAACTTCAATCTGGAACCTCCCCGGCTCGAATAAAACAGTGCCGATGCCTGTGGGCGTTGTGGGCATTATGGTGCCGTGGAATTATCCTATTAATTTAGCACTTGTACCCGCAATCGCAGCTATCGCTGCCGGCAACAGGGTAATGATTAAAATGCCCGAATTGGTGCCAGAGCTTACAGGCTTCCTGAAACGTCTGTTCAAGGAAAACTTTACAGAAGACCAAATCGCTTTCATTGACGGTGACGCGGCAGTCGCCAACCATTTTGCTGGGCTACCCTTTGACCATCTATTGTTCACAGGCTCCGCCACAATTGGCAAAAAGGTCATGAAAGCCGCAGCACCTAACTTAACGCCGGTCACGTTAGAGTTGGGCGGAAAGTCCCCAGCAATTATAGGCGCTGGCTTTTCCCTAAAAGAGGCAGCTAAACGTATCACTTGGGGCAGGCTATTTAATGCAGGACAAACCTGTGTGGCAGCAGATTATGCTTTTGTACCCGCAGGCCAAGAAGCCGCGTTTGCGGATGCTGCCCTTTCGGCGGCGCGCACCATGTACCCCGAACTGAACGGAAATCCGGACTATAGCAGCATCATCAACGATGGCCATATCGACCGACTGAAATCAATAGTCACTGAAGCGGTTGAAGGCGGCGCTACACTTTATACCGCAGCGCCACTTGAGGATATCGGGCCTGATAGAAAATTCCCTCTGTGTGTGTTGGTAAACCCGCCAGCAGATTGCCGCGCAATGACAGAAGAATTGTTTGGTCCAATCTTGCCTGTCGTAGGATACCAAAACCTAACCGATGTAATCAACCAAGTGAATGATGGTGATGCGCCGCTTGCAGCCTATTATTTTGGTGGCGGGAAAGGCCGGGAAACTATCCTCAAAAACCTACGCGCGGGCGGCATGGTTCTGGACGATACATTATTGCAATATCTGCAAGATGATTTGCCGTTTGGCGGTGTAGGCGGCAGCGGTTTTGGCCAATACCACGGGAAAAAGGGTTTTGAAACTTTCACGCACGATAAAGCTGTGTTTACTCAGCGCGGTGTCGGCGGTTTCACCGGGGCAAAACTGATTTACCCACCTTACGGCCCGGTCGCACGCCTACTGCTTACATTGATGCGTAAAATTTAAGGAGCTTGGCTATGCAAGGTCTTATGATGGATGAACCGCTGCTGATTTCATCGCTCATCAAACATGCTGCGATGAATTATGCCGATAAAGGGGTGGTGTCCCGTGAAACAGACGGCACCCTAGTACGCCTAACCTACCGGGAAGTGGAAGCGCGCGCGCGCAGTTTGGCGGGGTGGCTCGGTGCGCTTGGCATTACCTCAGGCGACAAGGTGGGCACCATTGCGTGGAATACCCATAGGCACCTTGAGCTTTACTATGCATCATCAGGCATGGGCGCAATTTGCCACACGGTGAACCCGCGCTTGGCACCAGAAGATGTTGCATTCATACTGCGGGACGCGGGCACCAAAATCGTCTTCCTTGACGATACCTTTATCCCACTTGTAGAGGCAGTTGCTGCCGAAGACACGCCGGTGGAAACCTGGGTTATCATGACGGGTAGCGGCACGAAGCCAAATGGATATTTTCTTGACTATGAAACGGGCTTAGGCACGGTTACGGCCATTACTGATTGGCCTGAATTTGAGGAAAATACCGCTGCAGGACTGTGTTATACGTCTGGCACTACTGGCAAGCCAAAGGGCGTACTCTATTCCCACAGATCAACTGTGCTGCATGCGCTGGCAAGCGCAGCTCCCAATGTGCTAGATATTGCCGAACGGGATATTGTCATGCCAGTGGTGCCTATGTTCCATGTGAATGCATGGGGTATCCCGCATATTGCGCCTATGTCGGGTGCGACTATCGTCATGCCCGGTGCGGCCCTTGACGGTGAAAACCTCGCCGCATTGATGCAGGAAGAAAAGGTAACCTTTGCAGCGGGGGTTCCCACCATATGGCACGGTCTAATGGAGCACTTGAAAACCAGCAGTATGCGCTTGCCACTGCTGGAACGCTGTATTGTTGGTGGATCGGCTCTGCCCGAGGTGATGACCCGTTACTTCGAAGACGAACAGGATATTGCCATGTACCAAGGATGGGGCATGACAGAGACCAGCCCGATCTGCACGATTAGTAAATTATCGGGCAGCGATGCGAAACTGTCACGCGATGAACAGGTCCGCAAAAAAGCCAGACAAGGCAAGGCCGTTTTCCCGATCCAGATGAAAATACTGAGTGACGATGGAAACCGACTGGGCTGGGACGACAGAACCTGTGGTGAACTCTTTGTAAGAGGCCCTTGGATTGCCAAAACTTATGCTGGTTTTGAAGAGGACAAAATCCTAATCGATGGTTGGTTCGCTACTGGGGATATCGTGAAAATTGACCAAACCGGTTCTGTGAAAATCACCGACCGGGCAAAAGATATCATCAAGTCAGGTGGAGAGTGGATATCTTCTATCGAACTGGAAGACATAGCCCTCTCTCATAACGGTGTTGGGCAAGTTGCTGTTATCGGTGTGCCCGATAGCAAGTGGGGCGAGCGTCCGATGATGATATATGTTCCTGCGGATATAAACCCAGTCAATGACAAAGCCCTCCATGCGTTCCTCTCAGAAAGGCTGCCTAAATGGCAACTGCCCGAGCATTATAGGACAGTGGATGCACTGCCTCTTGGCGCGACAGGTAAAATACTTAAAACCAAACTCAGAGAATTATTTGAAGAAGGTGTGTCATGAGCCCAACTGCCTTTGACTTTATTATTGATGGCGGCGTTGCCACCTTGACGCTGGATACACCCCAAACTCACAATGCTCTTGCCCGCGCTTTTTGGAGCGATATCAAAGAGGTGTTTGCCTATTTAGCGGGCCAAGATGCGGTGCGTGTCGTGGTTATCAAAGCCACCGGCAAACATTTTTCATCGGGTATCGATAAAGCCATGTTATCGAGCCTTTTTGCAGATCGACCAGACTTAGAAGATGGC
>JAESTR010000100.1 GCA_016763495.1 Kordiimonadaceae bacterium | reverse complement strand
TTCTTGGTGGCCTTGTAGCGAATGCACCATTGCTGCGTCAATGCCTCTTACGTCCCCTGTTGCCCAGCTTTTGGTTAGCTCATCAAGCAGCATTGGTTCTTCGTTGATGGCGCGCAGGCCGTCTTCCAGAAAGAATATCTCAGCGGGTTCGGAAAGCCCACTTAGAAACATGATCTGTTCTTCATCGGTTTCAAAATAACCAATGGCTTTGCCTTGTTTGGCCGCTTCATGACTAAGGGTTTTTTCTACGCCAGCGCTAGGGTCGCCGCCTTGAGCGACAATCTGTGCTGCAGCCAAGGTTAGGCCCACAAGCCAAGGGCGCATCGGCTCAAACTGTTGCACACGAGAGGCTGGTAAACCTAGTGTTTTTAGCGCTTTTACCATTTGTATTTTGCCGGATGCTGACATTTTGCTACTCAGCGGCCGGTGTTTGTCGATACCGTGTCGCATAATGAGTGCTTGCATGCCTTTGCTGTTCGCAGGAGCCTCGAAATAGATTTTTTCAGCGCTGGAAAACGCCGTGTCAATTTGTGTTGAACGCCATTTCAACTTGGGATTTAAAATATGGATGGTGCCAAAAAGCCATATTACACTGTCATGATCACTGATTTTCCAAATAGCAGGCGACTTCTCTGGGGCGGCCTTGGAAAAACTGGCAGGTGCAGCTCCTATGCAGAGAATTAGCAGCAGTGTCACAGCGATTGCATTTTTAGAGGCATGAATGAAATGCATGGTTCAAATCCGTTTCTTTTGCTTCTCAGCTACAAATATAGTCCAACTTGAACATGGTGTTTCTGTGGCTGCGGTCTAATGTATTGGTAAGTATGCAATCTACAGGCCGAATTGGCCCATTTGACAGATATGAGAGTGCACTTGAACCGGGCGATGGTAAGTGTTGCTGGATTTAAAGTGTTATTTACCTGTAATTTGTTCTCTTAACGTACGGGCACAGGCAGCTGCAATCTCATGCTGAAGCCTAGTATGTGTTGGGTTGTTTGAGGCGCTAGCGGTGTGTAACCTACCGAGAGCTTCTTCCAGAAAATCCAACGTGGCCAATATTTTAGCATTGTTGGACGTCGGTGTCTGGAAAGGTGCCGTATATGCTGCCGTATATGCTTCTGTGGGCGCAGCGGTTTTTGGCATACCAGCATCGGTCGGCGCGGGCTTGGCCGTTACCCTGCTTGTAGGCATTGTTTTCGAGATAGGGCTTAGCGTTTCAGCAATAGCATCTTTGATAGCAGATGCTGCAGCCGCTGAAATCGGGTTTGATACTGTAGTGGGGCGTTTTTTCGGAACCGCCGCTTCTGCTTTTGGAACAGTAGCTTCGTTTTTTGGTGCAGGGGCAGAACGGGCTTCAAGTGATATTTTCTGGCCGAGACCTGCTAAAATGCCTTCAAGCGCGTCTTTGCTCTCAAAGCTTGTCTCAGAATTTTCTGATCCATCAGGCAGCACATCATCAAGAAACACGGCGCCGGTTTCAACGGCAGTTGGTAATTGGGGTTCTGCTTGTTGAGCAGATATAGGCGTTAAAATGCCTTCATACCCATCAAATATGCCGCCTCCACTGCTGAAGAAAGGCGTGGCCTCTAGTGTCCAATGCTGGTCTGTCTGGTTAAGGTCTGCTAAAAAAATGGGCGCGTCATGGATTGTACTACGGCGCTGAAACGCGCGCGCTACGGGGTGCCCTAATTTATGGTTTAAGCCCAGTAAATCCATGATCGTGGCATCTGCATTTGTGATGTTCGAGCCAAGGATTGTTTTTCCGTAGGGCGAAATGCTGGTGATTAAGCCGTCTCGGTCGCTACGCCATGCCCATCCACCGGGGCCAGGGTCTTTGATCGGCGCCTTTATTTCTAACTCAGGCACTTGCGGCTGCTGGCCAAGGCCATCAGCGGTATTGTGGGGCGTGTCGGCCCATGTTTGAGGTCCTTCAGCGGATGCAATTTTATCGCTACTGCTCGGAGACACTGTGCTTGTATTTTTACCTGCGCTGCCACCGGTGCCGTCGGGGCGATCATTACTTGGCGATCTAAAGCTTGTAGAGTTGATTAATTCAGGTGCGGGGTCTTCCGGACGAGCAAGCTGGTTAAGCTGGCTGCGTTCAGCCAGTAGGTCCTCATCAGTCTTGATAATGCGGATGCGGGATTTACCGCTTTGCGATGTCCTTGCAGTTACTTTCTCTGCAGGGAAACGCGTCACTGAACTAATGCTTTTTACTTCTGCTGTCTTGACCGGGGCTATAGAGGGTGTGGTCGCTTGCGGGGATATGGTCGCAGACGGTGCCGTTGGTGTGGCGTGATTGGTGCCCGTACGAAGTATGCCAAGGTCATCACTCCAGAGCGCAATCGTCGATTGATGATCAAAGGGAGGGGCACTTGGGGCAGCGCGTGCCAACGCTATCCATACATTAGCGGAAAGGTCTTCTCGGGCCGCTAATATCTGGTGATGTTCACGTCCAGTGCGTTTAATTAACTCTATAATATCGTCTTCATCGAATGCGACATTACTTAATAATTCTGCAACTAACTGGCACGGTCGAGGCAAAGGCGCAACGCTAGGTCAATTGGCGGTTTGGACATGCTGGCTATTAGCTCAGAAACAGTGCGCCGACTTTCAGTGTCTACATGGGGTACGAGGGCTTCTAGCACGTCAAGAAGCTGTGCGCGGGTAGGGCCTTTTTTTGGGGCTTTCCCGGTAAGGAACAAATCAACAAGGTTACGAAATAAAACAGTACGGTCTTCGCCGTCGCGTTCACGCGCGTAGGCAACCAGTTCTTTTATTCGATTATCAAGCGCATTCACGTCGAATGCTGATACCTTATTCACGCTATTACTCTCACAAGCATAGAGTCAGCCTTATGTGGCGAATCTATATAATCGTCCCGATCATTCTTTTATCAATGTGTTATGTAGTGGCAGGCCGCTCCCGAGCTACCACCGAATCACCCACGCGCATTGTAGCGAATTATTCGCAGGAAGCCAGTATAGTTTATTATATGCAATAAAATTATCAGATATTGAAACTTTATTTCCTTTTTTGCCTTTTGTATTATATGAAACTGTTAAAGAGTTAAGGGGAGTTTCCTAATGGGTCGCGTCAAGTTGGATGCTGTTGACCAGAAAATATTAGCCAGCCTTCAGTCTGAAGGTCGTATTACTAATGTGGAATTGGCAAGTCGGGTGGGCATCACTGCACCGCCTTGTTTACGCCGTGTACGCGCGTTGGAAGAAGAAGGCTATATAGAAGGCTATCATGCGGATCTAAACCAAGAAGCTCTTGGTTATGGTTTAACGGTTTTTGCAATGGTGGGCCTTCATAGCCAGGCTGAAGCTGATCTTCAGGCTCTTGAAAAATTTGTCCTGAGCTGGCCTATGGTCAGAGAATGCTTCATGCTTAACGGTGAAATTGATTTCATCCTGAAGATTGTTGCCCATGATCTGGCAAGTTTCCAGCAATTTTTGACTGGTGAATTGACGCCAGCGCCGAATGTAGCCAGCGTGAAAACATCCCTCACAATCCGTACATCCAAGCATGCACCGGGTGTGCCCCTGCCTGAGATGGGTTAAATTGTGTGGTAAGTGGCTAGGGATGTCGGTTAGCTACATATAATATGCGATATTTAAAAGAAAACCCGCCATGTGTTGGCGGGTTTTCTTGCTTTACCAGTATAAGCCAGCCTGTTTTGTGGGCTAACGGTAGCTCTTTCTAAGAACTTTAGCGTTAGATGAAATCGATTTTTTCAACTTCATAATAGCGCTCACCACCGGGGGTGCGTACTTCAACATCATCGCCTAATTTACGGCCAATAAGCGCGCGTGAAATAGGAGACTGATATGAAATCTTTCCTTTTTTCACGTCGCCTTCGTCAGCACCAACGATCTGGTAGACAATTGTTTCATCGTCTTCATCAATCAGCGTAACGGTTGCGCCAAACATGACCCGATTGCCCGATAAGGACGTTGGATCAATGATATCCGCACGAGAAAGTTTGCCTTCCAGCTCTTGGATACGCCCTTCGGCGTGGCCTTGCTGTTCTTTTGCTGCGTGATATTCGGCGTTCCCTGATAGATCGCCGTGCGCACGCGCTTCTTCAATCGCCGCAACAATCGCTGGGCGCTGCGTGTATTTTAAATCTTTTAGCTCTGCTTCGAGCCTTGCATGGCCATCAGCCAACATGGGAACTTTATCGTTCATTGTCCCGTCCTACTCTTTAATTCGTGTCCAACTGCCTTGAAGGCATTCAAGTAAGGTTTCCCCCTACCTATACAAAACAGGAGCGCCGACCCATAAGGCCGGCGCTGCTCTTTTTACTTAGTGACTAAGATTGCAAAAATCAAGAGGCGCGATGCATTTGCTTAGCTGAATCATTAATGGCTATCATAAAAAAAGAGGCCGGCTGTTGGTTTTCTTACCGCCTATCTCGTGTTCTTTATGCTCACCGCTTAATTCTCAGTGGTAATCTTGCAGCCGTTTAACGTCCAATTCGCCTTCTTTAAGTTTTTTAAGTGCGATAACTACTGCCTTAGATGCGGCAAGCGTCGTGAAATACGGTAGTTTCATCGTCAGCGCTGTATTCCTTAGGCCGTAACTGTCTTTAATGGCTTGTTTGCCTTCTGTAGTATTGAAGATCAGATGAATTTCATCATTCTTCATAATGTCTAGCACATGCGGGCGCTCGCCTGACGCGACCTTATGCACCAGTTCAACCTCTAGGCCGTTGTCACGCATAAAGTCTACAGTACCGGCCGTTGCCACGACACTATAGCCCATGTCTTGCAAGTCTTTCACCAATGGCACATAACCCGCTTTGTCACTGTCTTTGATCGAGACAAAAGCCTTACCTTCGGTTGGTAACTCAACACCAGCGGCTAGTTGTGATTTATAGAAAGCCATAGCAAAATTGCTATCGATCCCCATCACTTCGCCCGTTGATTTCATTTCAGGGCCAAGCAGCACATCAACACCGGGGAAGCGACCCCACGGTATAACAACTTCTTTTACAGACACATGCTCAGTGTGGGGGTCGACAAGGTCGAAGATCTCAAGCTTTTCACCAGCCATAGCACGCGCTGCAAAGGCGGCTATGGGGCTGCCAATGGCTTTGGCAACAAACGGCACGGTGCGGCTGGCGCGTGGGTTCACTTCAATTATGTAAACTTCATTGTCTTTCACCGCAAACTGCACGTTCATCAAACCAATCACATTTAGCGCTTTGGCGAGCTCAACGGATTGACGTTTAATTTCAGCAATGATCTCATCGGAAAGGCTATAAGGCGGCAGTGAGCAAGCGCTGTCACCAGAGTGGATGCCTGCTTCTTCAATATGCTCCATAATACCCGCGATATGGATTGAAGTGCCGTCCGACAGCGCATCAACATCCACTTCAATGGCATCCTTAAGGAAACTATCAATCAGCACGGGACTATCACCTGAAACCTGCACGGCTTCGGCTATGTACCGGTCTAGCCCTTCTTGGTCATGAACAATTTCCATGGCACGACCACCGAGCACATAGCTCGGGCGAATAAGCACGGGGTACCCAACTCTGTTAGCTACAGCCACAGCTTCTTCATGGCTGCGGGCAAGGCCGTTCTCTGGTTGCTTGAGGCCAAGGCGCTCAACAAGTTTCTGAAAACGCTCACGGTCTTCAGCCAAATCAATTGAGTCAGGGCTTGTGCCGAGAATAGGGATATGGGCCGCTTCCAGTGCATGAGCCAATTTAAGCGGTGTCTGCCCGCCAAATTGTACGATCACACCTTTCACGGTGCCATTTTCCTGCTCTTTACGAATGAGCTCGATCACATCTTCAGCGGTTAGGGGCTCAAAATACAGGCGGTCTGATGTGTCATAATCAGTGGATACTGTTTCAGGGTTACAGTTGACCATAATGGTCTCGTACCCGGCTTTTGAAAGCGAGAAACACGCATGGCAGCAGCAATAGTCAAACTCAATGCCTTGACCAATGCGGTTTGGACCACCGCCCAAGATAATCACTTTTTCATTGTCGCTTGGGTTAGACTCGCATTCAGCCACTTCGCCAGCCGCGAATGTCTCATACGTGGAATACATATAAGGTGTTTTGGCGTCAAACTCAGCCGCGCACGTATCAATGCGCTTGTAGCTTGGGCGCACACCGGCCACATGGCGCGCGGTCATAATCTCGTGCTCAGACAAGTCTGTTAATTTGGCGAGGCGCATGTCGGAGAAACCGAGCATTTTCAGTTTGCGCAGCTCGCGTTCACCAACCGGCAAGCCGCCAGATTTAAGTTTTTCTTCAGCGTCAACAATACGTTTGAACTGTTTCAGGAACCACGGGTCAAAATGACTGGTGCGGTTTATGTCTTCTAAGCTCACACCTTCGCGGATCGCCTGCACAATACGCAGCAAGCGGTCAGGCTTGGCAGTGCCAAGGTCACTAAGGATCGGGCTGATGTCTTTGTCGCCAGATTGGTAGCCGTCAAATTCAATTTCGTCGAGCCCGGTTAGGCCCGTTTCCATTGACCGCATGGCCTTTTGTAGTGATTCAGGGAAACTGCGGCCAACGGCCATCACTTCACCCACTGATTTCATTGCTGTTGAAAGCACTTCTTTGGTGCCCGCGAATTTCTCAAAAGTGAAACGTGGTATTTTGGTAACAACATAATCAATGGTCGGCTCGAATGAGGCTGGCGTTACGCCGGTGATGTCATTCAGCAGCTCATCAAGTGTGTAGCCAACAGCAAGTTTGGCAGCGATTTTGGCGATAGGGAAGCCTGTCGCTTTTGATGCTAGTGCTGATGACCGGCTCACGCGCGGGTTCATTTCAATAACAATCAGGCGACCATCTTTGGGGTTCACGGCAAACTGCACATTCGAGCCGCCGGTTTCCACACCAATTTCGCGCAGCACTGCAATACTGGCGTTCCGCATAATCTGATATTCTTTGTCGGATAGTGTCAGCGCAGGGGCCACAGTAATACTGTCGCCTGTGTGCACGCCCATAGGGTCTACATTTTCAATGGAGCAGATGATGATGCAATTGTCGGCGCTGTCCCGCACCACTTCCATCTCATATTCTTTCCAGCCAACAATGCTTTCTTCAACAAGCACTTCAGTGGTGGGCGAGGCATCTAGCCCCTGAGTGACAATTTCTTGGAATTCTTCTTTATTGTATGCTATTCCGCCGCCGGTCCCGCCCATGGTGAAGCTCGGGCGAATGATGGCAGGCAAGCCAACCATATCCAGTACTTCCATAGCTTCATCCAGTGTTTGCGCGGTTTTTCCGCGACAAACATCCAAGCCAATTTTGCCCATCGCTTCATTAAAGCGTTTGCGGTTTTCGGCTTTATCAATGGCGTCTGCATCCGCGCCAATCAGCTGGATACCGTGTTTTTCAAGGAAACCTGACTGCGCCAGTGCCAGCCCGGTGTTCAGCCCTGTTTGGCCGCCCATAGTCGGCAGCACAGCGTCAGGCTTTTCTTTCAGGATGATTTTCTCAACAACCGCCGGGGTGATAGGCTCGATGTAGGTCGCGTCCGCCAGTTCTGGGTCGGTCATGATGGTCGCCGGGTTACTGTTGACCAGTATGACCCGGTAGCCTTCTTCCTTCAGCGCTTTACAGGCCTGTGTGCCGGAATAATCAAATTCACACGCCTGCCCAATAATAATCGGCCCTGCGCCGATGATCAGGATACTTTTTATGTCGGTTCCTTTTGGCATGGGTATCCCTTACGCGGCTTTACTTTTTTGGATCATGTCCATGAATTGCTCAAACAGGTAGAAGCTGTCTTGCGGTCCCGGGCTGGCCTCGGGGTGCTGCTGTACGCTGAAAATTGGCTTGGTTTTATGCTCAATGCCGCACACAGTTTTATCAAACAGCGAGATGTGGCTGATGCTTACATTGTCTGGCGCTGTCACCATCCACGCTAAAGCCGTGGTTCATGCTGGTGATTTCAACTTTATTTGTGCGCAGGTCTTTCACAGGGTGGTTTGCACCCCGGTGGCCTTGATGCATTTTGTACGTTGTGCCGCCAAACGCCAGCGCTAGCAACTGGTGGCCAAGGCAAATACCAAAAATCGGCAGGCCGCTATCTATTAATTGGTGAATGACGGGCAGGGCATATTTGCCCGTGGCTGCTGGGTCACCCGGGCCGTTCGACAGAAAAATACCGTCTGGCTTATGGGCCATAATTTCATCGAAGCTTGTGGTGGCAGGCACCACAGTTACGCGTGCGCCAGTGGCTGTGAGGCAGCGCAGGATGTTGTCTTTTGCACCGTAATCAACTGCAACCACATGGGCTTTCTCGACATCTAGTTCGCTAAAGCCTTCACCGATGCTCCAGCGTGCGCCAGCCCATTCGGTGGTTTCGCTGCGGGTTACTTCTTTGGCGAGGTCCATGCCTTCAAGCCCCGGCCAGCCTTTGGCTAGCGCGTGCAGGTCAGCAATGTCAAAGTCACCGGCTTTATTATAGGCGATAACACCAGAGGGCGCGCCGTGTTCGCGGATGTGGCGGGTTAGCTTGCGCGTATCAATGCCGCAAATGCCGGTTAGACCTACTTTTTTGGTCCATGTGTGCAAGTGGGTGTCT
>JAESTR010000099.1 GCA_016763495.1 Kordiimonadaceae bacterium | reverse complement strand
GGTAACTTCATGGCGTCACCACAGATAAAATCTGAGCGGCTGTCATAGCCACCGTCGATAGCACGCTGCTGGCCAACACGCAGCATCTCGGCGTTAATGTCACATACTGCTACATGGCCGCTTTTTGTGGCGTCCAGAAAACGGAAGGCAATGTCACCTGTGCCGCCCGCTACATCTAGCAATTTCATGCCGTCTCGCGGGTTCAGGCTTTCGATCATGGAATTTTTCCAGACCCTGTGAATTCCCACAGTCATCACATCATTCATAAGGTCATATTGCTCGGCAACCTTATTGAACACGCCTTTGACCATGCCGGCTTTGTCAGCTTCGTTCACCGTTTTAAAACCGAAGTGGGTGGTATTTTCCGCTTTCGGTGATGAGGGTGTGTCTGTATGTTTGGCGCTTGACATAGGTGCCGTTAACCTTGTTTTTAGGAATATGAACCAGTGCTGCTTAATCTCAGCTTAAAGGTGTTTCATTGGCTGGACCATAACCGAGCCAGCGTCAGTGCACCAGTCTGTTTCATAACAGTATTTGTAAACCCAAAGAGGGAAGCGCGACATTATGCCCGAACTGCCCGAAGTAGAAACCGTGAAGCGTGGCTTGCAGCCAGTCCTTGAAGGCGTGGTTATAAAAGAGGCGATTGCTCGTCGGGCGAATTTGCGCTTCCCTATCCCTGAAGATTTCACCGAGCGCTTGCAAGGCAACCGTGTCACCAGCCTACGGCGGCGGTCAAAATACATATTGATAGATTTTGAAGATGGTTTGATTGTTATCCTGCATTTGGGCATGTCAGGCCGTGTCACTATATATAAAGACGGCACGCCTGTTGAAATTGGCAAGCATGACCATGTTAGTCTCATCACTGAGCGCGGGGACCATATTGTTTATACAGACCCCCGACGTTTTGGTTTGATTGTTTTTACATCAGTGGATGAGGCAGACACACATGCCTTGCTCGCCAATATCGGCCCTGAACCCCTAGGAAACAGTTTTAACGCCGATGTTTTGAATACGGCTTTCAGTGGCAAGCGAACCAACATTAAAAACGCCTTGCTGGACCAGCGCATAGTTGCGGGGCTTGGCAATATATATGTGTGCGAAACTTTGTGGAGGGCTGGTATTCACCCAGAGCGACAGGCCCAGTCGCTTGATGCGGGCGAGACAGAAAGTTTGGTGCCTATCATTCGCGAAATATTGCAAGCTGCTATTGCTGCTGGAGGGTCGAGCCTTAAAGATTATGCGCAAGTTGATGGCGAGCTTGGGTATTTTCAGCATTCTTTTAAGGTATATGGCAACGAGGGCGGCGCTTGCCACAATGAAGCTTGCGCTAGCGTTATAGAGCGTATCGTGCAATCGAATCGCTCAACCTTTTTCTGCCCGACGTGCCAAAAATAAAGCGTAAGCTGGCAAATACGCCTAAAACATTGCATTTATAGTACCCACTGTGATGAAGAAAGAGAGACATACTTAAATGAAAACGGTCTTCAATAAACAAACTGTGCTGGTGGCTGGCCTCTTGGCTATTTTTGGGATGACTGTTACCAGTATTGCCCCTGCTCTCATGGCTGATGATACGGAGCAAGTTTTCATTGAAGGCTTTCCCGATGTGCCATTGCTAGCAGGTTTGCAAGAGCGGATAGAAGACAGAGTAGTGTTTGATGCACCAAGCGGTACGGTGGCTGAAACAGTGATTCGCAGCAATAAGCCGGGAAGTTTGGTGATTGATGAATATGCCAAAGAACTTGTTGTTTTTGGATGGGTTTGCGCCCGGCAAGCCATGAATATGCGCTGCACCCGAGAAAAAAGCGCATTGGTTTTCCTCAATAAAACGCCAGCGAAAAAAACAGGTATCATTATGTTGCGGTTACAGCCTTTAGGTTAACCATATGTTGCGCATTGAAGGCCTATCGTCATAAATAGCTTTTCAAATGCCAAACCAGACAGTAGGAGTCTGGACTTATGACTGGACCAATAAGAAGGCTCTTTAATGACTTTTGAAACGATCCTGCTCGATAAGCAAGAAGGTGTTGGGCTGATTACACTTAATCGCCCTGAGGCGTTAAACGCCCTGAATAAAACCCTTTTAGACGAAATTGGGCAAGTGCTGCAGGCGCTTGATAAGGATGATGATATTGGCGCTGTTGTGATCACTGGCGGCGAAAAAGCATTCGCTGCAGGCGCAGACATCAAAGAAATGTCAGAGCTCAGCTATAGTGATATTCTTAAAGAAGACAGATTCGCTGCCATTAATAATGTTTTTGCGCAGATGAATAAGCCGGTTATTGCAGCCGTTGCTGGGTATGCGCTCGGCGGTGGGTGTGAATTAGCGATGGCATGCGACTTTATTATAGCAGCAGAAAACGCAAAATTTGGCCGGCCTGAGATTAAGCTGGGTGTTATTCCTGGCATGGGGGGCTCTCAGCGCCTCACACGAATCGTCGGTAAGTCAAAGGCTATGGATATGGTTTTAACAGGCCGTATGATGGATGCCGCTGAAGCTGAACGCTCTGGTCTTGCTAGTCGAGTGGTGCCAACGGAGGATTTGCTCGATAATGCGTTGGAAGTTGCTTCTGATATTGCAGACTTATCTACGCCAGCCGTGATTCTTGCCAAACAGGCAACGAATCGCGCACTTGAGACGACCTTAACAGAAGGTTTGCTGTTCGAACGCCGGGTTTTCCATTCTTTGTTTGCAACAGAAGACCAGAAAGAAGGCATGAACGCCTTCATAGAAAAGCGCCAGCCACAGTTTAAGAATAAGTAAGGGTGGTGCTTAGGCATTCGATAACATGAGGCATTGATGCTCAAGATTCGGAAAGGCAGGGCTCACTTGTGTTTCCTTAGGTTTTTGATGCTTGACCTAACCTAATAAGCGGTATATAGACCGCACCTCGAAATATGTAGTTTCTGTTACGCTGTTTATTAGCAGGGTTTGCAGAACGTCAGAAAAGAATTTTTATAGGCAAGCGCGCCCACCGGCAAGAAGCTGATTGTAGGAAGCGTTTCCACACTAAGGTTGAAAAAGAAAATGGCTAATACACTTCAATCCAAGAAACGTATTCGTTCAAACGGCCGTAAAGCTGTTGTTAACAAAGCTCGTGTGAGCCGTATCCGTACGTTCATTCGTGCTGTTGATGAAGCAATCACTGCTGGTGACAAGACAGCTGCAAATGATGCATTGAAGGCAGCACAGCCTGAAATGATGCGCGGTGTTACCAAAGGCATTTGGCACAAGAAAACAGCGTCTCGCAAAGTTTCTCGTCTGTCTCAGACGATTAAAGCACTCGCTTAGAAAAAAGATCGATTCGCTCCATGGATTTGGGGTTTGAGTTTTGAAAGCCACGCCTATTCGGTGTGGCTTTTTCATTTTGTGATAGTCGTTTGAGAACAAAGCAGGCACGCTTTAATGGCTGTCATTGAAGTGAATCAATATATTGTATGGAATCAGTTTTAGCCCCATAGGGCGGTGATTTTTATTTGTGTCAAGCGCATGATTCAGTTGCTGCCAATGATGCCCCTATGTATCTTCACTACACGCAATCGACAGGTTCAAGGCCTTCTCAAATTTCCCTCTCAAGACTTTATTGTTTTGATGTAAAAATTCTGAGTATTTCGTCAGAGCTATGTTGTCGCAACAAAACATTATTTGGGGTTACTGTCGCAGGTTAGCGGTGGGTATTTGTATGTCTGTAGGGGACACGCAGCGCTCGCAGACCTTTGATTGACTGGAGCCTGAATAATAGCATTGCGATGGTTTTTTAACAGCTTTGTCGTACGGGTGCGTGACGGAGTGTGGGGAGTTTAAACGGGCAATGGCTGATAGGGAGCTAAAAGAAATGGGCACGACGGGGGTAGCGAAGTCTGCTACAGATTCTGAAATGGAATTAGGGGCTGAGCAAGCATCATGGGCACGTGTTTGCGGCAAATTTAAACATGAATTTGGCGAGCACGCTTTCACAACATGGATGGCACAGCTTGGTTTTGACGGTGTTGACGCTGGCACTGCTGAATTGTCTGCGCCCACCAAATTTGTTCGTGACTGGATTCAGCGCCATTATGCGCCGCGCATTCAGGATTTTTTCACTGCCGAAGACCCTCGCGTAAAAACACTGTCCATACGCCTTATTACCAAGGATGATGTGGCTCGTAGAGAGATTCAACGGCCTAACGCAGTAGGCAGCGCATCAATCGTTGGCCGCTCTACACCTGATGCTGACAGCGGTGGTTTGGATCCCAAATATACCTTTGAGCGTTTTGTCGTTGGTAAATCCAATGAGCTTGCGTATGCAGCAGCTAAGCGGATTTCAGAATCTGATGGTGTTACATTTAATCCTTTGTTTCTACACGGTGGTGTTGGACTTGGTAAAACCCACTTGATGCATGCCATCGCGTGGGAAATGCGCAAAAATCAACCACAGAAGAAAGTGGCGTATGTGTCGGCTGAGAAATTCATGTTTGAATTTATCGCTGCCTTGCGTTTTAAAGACACGCATGTTTTTAAGCAGAAGTTCCGTAATGTTGATTTGCTTATGGTGGATGATGTGCAGTTTATTGCCAACAAAGGCAGTACGCAGGAAGAGTTTTTCCATACATTTAACGCGCTCATTGATAACCGCTGTCAGGTTGTTATCACAGCTGATCGCTCTCCGACTGATTTGGAAGGCATTGAAGACCGTATCATTTCGCGCCTGGGCTGGGGCCTTGTCGCTGATATCCACCCAACAGATTACGAGTTGCGCCTTGGTATTTTGCAGTCAAAGGCTGAAACTGCTGAAACCGTTGAAGTGCCTGCTGGGGTACTAGAGTTTCTGGCGCGGCGTATCACGTCGAACGTACGTGAACTTGAAGGCGCTTTAAACCGGGTTCTGGCCTACGCTACTCTTGTTGGGCGGCCTATTACCATGGACATGACCCGTGACGTGCTGCAGGACCTTATTCGCGCG
Source organism: Kordiimonadaceae bacterium (assembly GCA_016763495.1). Next base: position 465 of record JAESTR010000099.1, on the reverse strand, counting down.
AATGACCGTAAGTTAACCATTGATGAAATCCAGCGCACTGTGGCTGACTATTTCAATCTGCGTTTGTCAGAGATGTTGTCGCAGCGCCGCGCGCGTAATATTGCCCGCCCGCGACAGATGGCAATGTATCTGGCGAAACAACTAACACCGCGCAGTCTGCCCGAGATTGGACGACGTTTTGGTGGCAGAGACCATACGACAGTAATGCACGCAGTGCGTAAAATCGAAGATCTGCGCCGTGACGATAGCCAGTTGGACGAAGATATTACGCGCCTAACACGGTCGCTTGAAGCCTAATTGAAGGTGCGACTTTAGCGCCATCAAGCCCGCTATATGACTCGTAAATTTCATCCTAACCTAACGTGAGGATTCGCTGGGCGATTCTTCTTGTAAAAAAAAGCGCCTTTTGGGCGTTTTTTCTTTTGGTTTAGCTGCGAAAATCGCTATTGTTCCTACCGAGAAGTT